>JAFZJT010000175.1 GCA_017553815.1 Clostridia bacterium | reverse complement strand
TTTCTTCCGTGCCGGTTCTGCTTGCGCCTATGGCGGGCATAACGGACAGCGCGTTTCGGCGGCTCTGCATCGAAAGGGGCTGTGATTTCACATTCACCGAGATGGTGAGCGCGAACGGGCTTCATTATAAAAACCGCAAAACGCAGGAGCTTATCTCGATTTCGGAAGCCGAAAAGCGCTGCGGCATTCAGCTCTTCGGGCACGACCCCGAGATAATCGCCGAAACTGTCGAAAGGCTGTTTGAAGGCCTCGTTTCAACGGAGGAGGTCAGCATCGTGGATATAAACATGGGCTGTCCCGCGCCGAAGATAACGAGTAACGGCGACGGCTCGGCGCTGATGAAGTCCCCCGCGCTCGCTGGAAGGATAATCGAAGCGGCGGTCAAGGCTTCGCCGGTTCCCGTCAGCGTCAAATTCCGAAAGGGATGGGATGAAAGCTCGGTGAACGCCGTGGAATTTGCCCGCATCGCTGAGAACAGCGGCGCGGCGTTTATAACGGTTCACGGCAGAACGCGGATGCAGATGTATTCGGGCAAGGCCGACCGCGAGCTGATTAAAGCCGTGGTCGATGCGGTGAAAATTCCCGTCGTAGGCAACGGCGATATCTTCTCGGGCGAAAGCGCCCTTGATATGCTCGAAAAAACGGGCTGTGCGGCGCTGATGGTCGCGCGCGGCGCGCAGGGCGACCCCTTCATCTTCTCCGAGATACGCGCGGCGCTTTCGGGTGAAGGCTACGCCCCGCCGAGCGAGGAAGCGCGGCTCGATACCGCGATGCGGCATATCAAGGAATACGTTTCGGAACACGGCGGCGGCGCGTTCGTGGATATGCGCAAGCATATCGCGTGGTACACCAAGGGAATGTACGGAAGCAACGAGCTTCGCAGAAGGGTCAATACCTGCTCGAACGCGGAGGAGCTTATGGGGCTCATCCGCGCGTTTCGCGACGAACGCGAGGGCTTTATAAAAGCATAACAATACCAAATCGGTTTAAGATAGGAGTAAAGATTTATGTTGATGGATGCAAAGGGCATTTTGAGAAGCACTGAGGACGTGCTTCGCGGCGATTATCAGGTCGAGCTTGCGGAGGCGAGCGCACAACAGCTTCATCGGGCGATCTCAAGCGCGGTCATGCGCGCTATCGCGGATGATTGGCGCAGGAGCCGCAGAGCCCGCGAGAATGGAAGAAGGGCCTACTATATCTCCGCGGAGTATCTGACGGGGCGCATGGTGTATAACAATCTATTCTCGCTCAAGCTTTTGGACGACGTGAAGCGCCTGCTCGCTCTTCGCGGCGTGGATATCGCGATCATGGAGGATATCGAGGATTGCGCGCTCGGCAACGGCGGCCTCGGCAGGCTTGCGGCGTGCTTTTTGGACAGCGCGGCGACCCACGACCTGCCGCTCGACGGCTACGGCATCCGCTATAAATTCGGCCTTTTCAAGCAGGAATTCATAAACGGCTTCCAGGCCGAAAAGGCGGACGATTGGCAGAAGCAGGGCGACCCGTGGAGCCGCAGAAGGGACGATAAAACGCTGACCGTCGATTTCGGCGACCGTCAGGTGCTCGCCGTGCCCTACGATATGCCCGTTATCGGCTACAATACTTCCACGGTCGGCACGCTTCGCCTCTTCCAGAGCGAGGCGGTGGAGGAGTTCAACTTCGCCGCGTTCAATTCGCAGGAATACGCCCTTGCGGTGCGCGAGAAGAACTCGGTGGAGGATATCACAAGGGTTCTCTACCCGAACGACAGCACGCAGGAGGGCAAGAAGCTTCGCCTTCGTCAGCAGTATTTCCTCTCGAGCGCGTCGCTTCAGGACGTGCTGAGGAGGCATAAGCGCATTTTCGGCACCGTCGATAACTTCGCCGAGATGAACGCCGTTCAGCTAAACGACACGCACCCCACCGTCAGCATACCCGAGCTCGTGCGCCTTCTTATGAATGATGGCAAAACTTTTGAAGCAGCGCTCGATATCGCAAGGCGCACCTTCAGCTACACCAACCATACCCTGATGAGCGAGGCGCTCGAAAAATGGGATATCGAGCTGTTTAAGAGCGTTATCCCGCATATCCACGAGATAGTCGAGCGGATAGATCAGCACCTGAACGCGGATCTCTCCTCCCGCGGCATTTACGGCGATATGCTCAACAATATGCGCATAATCGAAGGCGGAAGGATACATATGGCGAGGCTCGCGACCTACGTTTCGAGCTACGTCAACGGCGTTGCGCGCATCCATTCCGAGCTTCTTAAAAACGAGGTTTTGAACGATTGGTTCAAGGTGTTCCCCGAAAGGTTCCAGAATAAAACGAACGGCATCACCCAGCGAAGGTTCCTCGGCCTCTGCAACCCCGGGTTATCAAGGCTCATCGGCGAGCGCATCGGCTACGGCTTTTTGACCGACCTTGACGAGATAAAACAGCTTGAAGGGCTTATCGACGACGCGATGATAGACGAGTTCATCGGCGTTAAAAAGTCCCTCAAGGAAAAGCTTTCCGCGATGATAGAGGCGAAGGAGGGCGTTAAGATACCCGCCGACTTCGTTTTCGACGTTCAGGTCAAGCGCATGCACGAATACAAGCGCCAGCTCATGAACGCGCTTTCAATCGTTCATATCTATAAAGAGCTCAAGCAGGGCGGCCTGCCCGATTTGCCCAAAACCGCATTCATCTTCGGCGCGAAGGCGGTGCCGGGCTATATGATGGCGAAGAACATCATAAAGTACATAAACGAGATCGCGAATAGGATCAACTCCGATCCCGAGGTGAACGGGCGCATTCGCGTTGTGTTCGTTCAGAACTATAACTGCTCCTACGCCGAGCATATCATCCCCGCGGCGGATATAAGCGAGCAGATATCCCCGGCGGGCACCGAGGCGAGCGGCACGGGCAATATGAAGTTCATGCTCAACGGCGCGGTCACGCTCGGCACCTACGACGGCGCGAATATCGAGATAGTCGAATGCGCGGGCGAAGAAAACAACTACATCTTCGGCGCGAAGGTGGATGAGCTTTCGAGGCTCCGTCCGCACTATAACCCCCGCACGGTCTACAACGAGAGCCATATCGTGCGCCGCGCGGTGGACAGCCTTGTGGACGGCAGCATCGCCGCCGATCCGGACAGCGTGCGCGTTTTCCGCGAGATATACGACTCGCTTCTGACCGGCGATTGGCGCAAGCCCGATTACTACTTCAACCTCTATGATTTCGAGGACTATATCCGCGCCAAGCTCCGCGCCATCTACGACACTCGCGACGAAAGGGTTTTTGCGAAAAAATGCCTTATGAACACCGCGAACGCGGGCAAGTTCTCGAGCGACCGCACGATCAAGGAGTACGCGAGCGAGATCTGGCATATCGAGAGGGTCGAGGTGGAAGGCTGAGGCCTTCGCAAATGATGAATTCTGCGGAAGTGATGCGCGCCTAACGGTGAGTTGCAACCGAAGCTAAAATCCATTCGTTATATTTTGGGGAGAATAAAGTTCGATATTGAAATACCGAAGATTTTGCGTTCGCAAAGTTTTAGAACGAATTAACATCAACCCCGAAAGGAGATGCAAATGAAGAACATCCCTGCAAGGGCGCTCGCCATTCTGCTCGCCCTGCTTGCGGCAGTATCCCTCATCGCCTGCAAGCCGCCGGAGAAGCTTAATATCTGCGATTTTGACGGCTTTAAAAACCTGCGCGATATCCCCGCCGAAGCGTCGAAGCTCGTTGTGAATTTTAATGACGACCTTACGGGCGAATTCGAGATAACCGAAGAGGCCACCGTCAAGGAAGTTATGGATATCCTGCTCGGCAATACCTACGTTCGCAGGGTAAGGAGCAGTGAGCTTGGCGCGGGCGGCAACGGCACGCTTCGAGTGATAACCGATGCTCCGAACGGCGTGGAGTACCGCATAAGCCTGCATAAGCTTGAAAAAGGCGGCTATTACTACACCCCCGAAACGGGCGCGCTTGATGCGAAGCTTCGCGAGATAGGACTTGAGTGCGGCGCGCTGAAGGTGCGGTGAATAATAACGAAACGAAAAGAGCTGTTCCGATGATGGGAGCAGCTCTTTTTTGTATGGTTTTTTCAGGATTTACATGAGTTTTATCATGATTATTCGCCGATTGTTCAACCGTTACCGGGTGGCACAAATTCGCCGTCAACGACCCTTCCGATTTCATAGATTCGGCCGCCGTTCTCGGTCAGCTCATAGTCCACACCTTCCACCCCGTTTTCGTGCCTTGCTTTATCCGCCCTTTCAAAGCCGTCCGTTATCTGTTTGGCAAGCTTCAAAGAGGCTTCTTCGCTAAGCTCCGTATAGGTTTTGAGAACATGAGCAAGCACCGCGTTGAACATTTTTTCGCGATCGAACGGAACTATGAAGTCCTCATCCGAATACGAGATCGTTTCAAGAGGCTGGGAGATACATATATTGGCCTCGTGATCATCGAAGCCGATAACGATACCATCATCGGGAATGTTCCCGCGATAAGAAGCGTCCGCAATTTTCCTGTAGCTGATCTTTGAATGATCGTTGTATGAGATTCCGTCGCTATCGTAAGTGATGATATGCGTCATAAGTTCAAAGCTCTGCTCGCCGTTCCCGGTGTCGGCGGTATATACGGCTTTTTCATACTTCGAATTTGGTTCAAGAGAAACACCTGCGGTATAAAGACCGTTGCCGCAGGAAAGCGTCTGAACGGATACGGACGCGGTGGAGCTTCCCTTGGGATAAAAGCTGATCACGCCGTTATCGACCGCATTGGAAATGAATAACAGGGAGTATTCGTTGTTTGCCGCATTAGTGCAGTCCACCTCCAAGTCCTCAACCGTCAGCGCCACGGCCATTCTGCCGGCTTGAGAGCCGCCGCTCAAATGCTTCTCCGCGTATCTGCCGATAAAAAACCCCGCCGCTCCGATAAGCAGGCAGACCGCCGCAGCGGTGACAATCCAAAGGGGGGACGGCCTCTTCGCTTTCGGTATCTTGGGCGCTTCCAATACTATGGGCTCCATCCTGACCTCGCGTCCCGTGAGCTCGTCAAGACTGATTTCCAAAATCTCTGAAAGCCGAATAAGCTTTTCGGCGTCGGGCATACATTCGCCGTTTTCCCATCGGCTTACGGATTGACGGCTGACGGCGAGCTTCTCGGCAAGCTCATCCTGCGTCAAGCTCAATTCCTTCCGCCGCTTCAGGAGCATTTCATTGAATAGCATAAGCTTTCACCTCTTTCAAATTTATGGGGTGTTGGTTTACAAGTAAAAGCATACCATTTTGCGCCGCTTCAGTCAATCAAATTTGCTTTACAATCGCGCACGCGCAGATTGCGTTTCATAAAAAACGCGGAAAAGCGGCAAAGGGCGGCTTAGTTATGCTAAACTTTCCTCAGATGATTGAAAATTCACCGCAAAAATGATAAAATCATACCATATGCCGCGCTCTTACCTTTGGGCAAATCCACGGCAAAACAGGAGAAAACTATGGGAAATCGCATCAGCAAGGACGAATACTATCTTTCCATCGCGGCGAGCGTGGCGAAGCGCTCCACCTGCCTCCGCAGGCAGTACGGCGCGGTCATCATCAAGAACGACGAGATAATCTCCACGGGCTACAACGGCGCGGCGAGGGGCGAGCCGAATTGCTGCGACACGGGCGAGTGCTGGCGCGAGGCGAACGGCATCCCGCATGGCGAGCAGTACGAAAAATGCGTTGCCGTCCACGCCGAGCAGAACGCTATTATCTCCGCTCCGCGCAGCCTGATGCTGGACGGAACGATCTATCTTGCGGGCTTCGACCAGAACGGCGAGCTTGCCGAACCCGCGCCCTGTGTCATCTGTTCGAGGATGATAAAGAACGCGGGCATCGCGGAGATAGTTTCCAAATCCGCGGACGGCGGCATCAAGCGCCGCAAGGCTTAACGCTAAAAATCGCAAAGGAAATAAGGAAAAATGAGGATAGTTGAGCCCTCTTTTGAAATACTGAGTGCGCCCGATCGGGAGCAGGTGCTCCGCCACCTCGAGCTCTGCGGCAGGGTCTGCTACAAATCTGAGGATAAGATTACCGAGGAATCCGCTTCGCGCTTTGTGAAATTTCTTATCGAGCGCGGGCACGAAAGCCCGATAGAGCATATAAGTATCAGCGTTCGCGTGATCTGCGACCGCGGCGTTTCGCATGAATGGGTGCGCCACCGCATTGCGAGCTATTCGCAGGAAAGCACCAGATATTGCAATTATAATTCGGAAAAGTTCGGCGGCGGCATCGCGTTCATCCGCCCGCATTTCGCGGATAATGAAAAGCTCTTTGAGATTTGGAAGCGCGAGATGGAGAGCGCCGAGAATGCGTATATGGATATGCTTGCAAACGGCGCGAAGCCCGAGGACGCGCGCAGCGTGCTGCCGAACAGCCTTAAAACCGAGTTTATCTGCACGATGAACCTGCGCGAATGGCGGCATTTCTTCGCGCTTAGGTGCGCCAAGGCCGCGCATCCCGCGATGCGGGAGATCGCCGTGCCGCTCCAAGAGGCATTCCGCGAGCTGCTGCCCGAGCTGTTTTAATAGAAAAATTGGAGGACAAAATGCTTCTTTCGGGTCACACAATGGATAAGGACGGCAGCCCCATCGCGGGCGCGAACGTCTATATTTTGAGCGAACGCTTCGAGCCGCTTCATCAAGGCTTGAGCGATGAAAAGGGCTTTTACTCCTTCGATCTGCCCGAAGGGGAATACAAGTATCTTGTGGCAGTAAAGGATTACGGCGAGAAATACCTTGAGTTTTGGTGCGAGAATATCGCGCTCACCGAGGATAGGACGATCGACGCGCGTTTCGACACGCTCGAGGTGTATGCCTTGAACGTTTTCCGCGTGATGGGCGGTCACCCCGCGCTGATGGTCTATTTTCGCCCGATGAGCCTTAAAAAAGCGCTTGCCGGGGAAACGGATATCTGCCCCGAGATAACGGGCATCCGCGCCTTTGTGAACGGCGGCGAGGTCTCCGTTCTTGAAACGAACAGGGTCCGCGAATTCGCGGTCGATCGGACGATGGGCGCGTATCTCATCCAAATCGCGCTGCCCGAGGGCGTGAACGACTGGGAGCGGCTGGATATCGAGATACGCGACGAAGCGGACGCCTTCGGTATGGCAACGCTGTTTAAGGAAAAGTAAATACGATTCGGGCAGGGTTTTTCCGTATTGGCTTTTGCAGTTCTATGAGCTGCGGTTAGGTGCAGAAGGCGGCGCGGTTCAAGGCACTTCAACGGAGGGCAAAATGATTGAATTATTCGACATAACCGAGGAAAACTGGCTTGCCGTCCAAAGGCTTGCCGTGCGCGAGGATCAAAAGGCGTTCCTCGACAGCGCGCTTGGCATAATTGCGCGGGGCTATATTTACCGCGCAAACAGGGCGAGGGTGATCGGCATCGCGCATGAGGGCGAATGCATCGGCGCGGCGCTTGTGAAGGATCTTGACGACGAGCCCGCCTGCTACGACCTTCAGCAGTTTATGATAGATGCGCGCTTTCAAGGCATGGGCTTCGGCACAGAGGCGCTTGAGCTGATCCTTGCGGAGCTTGAAGCCGAGCGCAAATATGGCTGCGTGGAGGTATGCGTTAAAAAGGATGCCGCCGAGGCGCTTCGCGTTTACGAAAAGGCGGGCTTTGTCGATACGGGCTATGTGGATGAGGATGCTCCGAACAGCGTTTGCCTTGTTTATAGATTTCCGCCCGTTATCAAGCTTGAAAAAACCCTTTCGGGCAGCATTCTTGATATCGGCGGCGGGGGAGAGGGCGTGATCGGGCGGCTGTACGGCGAAAGCGTGACCGCGATCGACAACCGTCAGGACGAGCCGGACGAAGCGCCCGGCGGCTTCAACAAGCTTTTGATGGACGCGCGAAAGCTCGATTTTGCGGATGAAAGCTTCGATAATGTCACTTTTTTCTACAGCCTGATGTTTATGGACGCGAAGTCGCAGAAAATTGCGGCGGCTGAAGCTCTGCGCGTGCTGAAAAAGGGCGGGAAGCTGCTCGTTTGGGATGCGGAGATTGAAAAAGCCTATACCGAAGCCTTTACTGTCGAGCTTGCGTTGGAGCTTGGCGGCGAAAGGATAAAAACGACATACGGCGTTATAAGCGATATTGCGAACCAAAATGCCGAAACTGCTGCCGCGCTGTTCAGCGCCTTTGGCGCGGAGCTTATCAGGAGCGAGAGCGCAAACGGGCAGTTTTATTTGGAAATTATAAAGAAATAATAAAACGATAAATCAGAAAATTATCGAAATATCCCCGTGCAGGGCAAGGCGGATGATCCCGACGAACACAAGGTGCGCGGGGCAGTTGATAAAGAAGAAGCATATCGTGGGGATGGCGATATGCTTTAGGGTATTTGAATTTAGGCCTTTTTATTCGGCATCTTTACAATGAAAAGCCAAACGGCGTTATTTCGATCGCATTTCGAGGCAGTAATCGATCATTTTTTCAATAAGAAGAGTGTCCTCGTGGCGCAGCATGGCAAGCTTGTCCGCAACGGCGGAAAGCTCGGTTTTGTTCAGCTCTCCGAGAAGGATATAGTCGGTGCTTATACCGAGGATTTGACTTAGGCGCACAATGTTTTCTATCTTTATAGCCTTGTTTCCGCGTTCGAGGTTTGAAACCATTTGAACCGAAACATTCATTTTTTCGGCTATATCCTCTTGGGTATATCCGAGCTGTTTGCGCCGTTGCTGTATCCTTACGCCGATTTTACTTAATTCAAGTTCAGGCACTTTAAGCCCCCGCTTCAAAATTTGATTATAAGTTAAGTATATGCATCTGCAAATGAATTTAAAGCATCTAAAGATTGACATTATTAACCTAAAGATGTATAATAGCGCCGTGAGAAATGTTAGTGGCAAGGGCTACCGTAAAGTGAGGAAGAACACTTGATGGTCATACCATTACCCTAAAAGAAAGGAAAAAGTTAATTATGAGAAAAATCAAGCAAGCAGTGTCATTGATCCTCGTCTTTTGTATCGGTATCTATTTGTACCCTGCAAAAAAGAGCAGCGCGATGGAAACAATCGGTTTCAACGATCAAGAGTATTGGTCTCAGCGTATGGAAGATGTGCGAGTGGAAGGTATTTTTGACTTTAATGAAGAAGCAATCACGGCCATTGAGAATTATGTTGTCGCTGATGAAAAGGGACTCTTTTATGTTGAAGATGAAGCTTCCCTCAGGTTGGTGTTGACAGACAATGAATATGATCTTGTTCTTAAACAAATCGAAATTATTAACAAAGAGGTAGCATCAGAACCAATCCGTGCTGCGTTAGGAACAGAAGGGAATCCTTATATTCTCACGGAGGGGACTCCGCTTCCTGTATCGGTATCGGGTGCAGCTAAAACTTGGCTAAAGATTTCTAATATCCGTGGAGCAACTGAGTTTACGGTTACGGCCAATCGCCAAGTAACCGTTACGATTTACAGGAAAAACTTGATTGGAAAAACCCAAGTTTCAATTGGTAATGTAGGGCTATGGTTAATGTAAAGCAAAAGCTGGAAATAGCTGAAAATACTGTTCTTTCCCGCGAAATGCTTTGCATTAAAATAATAAAATTGTCTTGTCAAAAAAACACCTCCCAAAATTTAAGGCTTCGGACAG
>JAFZJT010000174.1 GCA_017553815.1 Clostridia bacterium | reverse complement strand
TTTGTTCTAATGCGCTTATAAAATGAGGATGTCGGCTTTTTGAAAGTGAAAAATGTGGTATAAATGTGGTAGTAAAACGGACTAACAATTATAAAACGAAATCCAGAAAATCTAATGATTAACGGGATTATTTGGCGTACCTGCCGAGATTTGAACTCGGAACCTTCAGAGTCGGAGTGGTCTTCTCCGAAGGCTTAAAAAACAAATATAAATACTGAATTAATTGCTTATAAAGGATTTTTGAGGTTTTTGCCAACGAACTCCAATGCTTGAATTATGCTCATTATACACACTATTCAAGATAATTATGTGGTAAAAATGTAGCAACACATATCGTAATCGTTGACACACGTCGCATGCATTTGTCTTAACCGCTGCGATACCGATTGTTTTATCATAGGTACTTGCAAAGCCTGTCATCCACCGTTTCCTGCACCATTTCCGCAATCACCCTTGCGCGCGACTCCTTTATTCCTGCCTTCTTTGCAACGGCAAGTATATCCTTCGTTGCGGGGTTTCGTCCTTCTCCTGCGACGGTTGTTGCGTGTTCGCCGCCGATGGAGTTGGAATAGGTAAGGTCATATGCGGGGGAAAGCCGCCAATTTCCCTTATCGTAAAGAAAGCTGAAATTATTGGAATGATCGTCCCTGTTGTGTGCAAACACATTGAAGCACATCAGCGTAAACAGCTTCTCAAGCTCGGCGGCTTCCCTTGTAAGCTGCCAAGTGAGCGCCATGAGTGAGGTATAATCGAGCGAAGGAATACGGTGCGAAACCTCGAGCAGAGCCGACGCGGACGCCATATGGAGCTTGCGCACATCGGTTCCGTCATTTACTCTGTCAAAACGCTTGCTGCCGAAATAGCCTGCACATTTTGAAGAAGGAAACAGCTTTACATCAGGCACATCGATCTCGCAGGCTTTGGCGCACAGGTTGTATTCGTATTCCATCAGCCCTATATCGTCCGGGTCGGCGGATGAAGGGAATTTGATTATCCAGTCACCATCGTCGAGCTTAACCATGACCTTAGGGCGAGCGCCTCCGGACGAACCGCCAAGCGCGAAAAGCGTGTCCAGATCGTCTGATTCCTCAGAGCGAAGAATCTTTTTACACTCCTCAGCAAGTCGGTCGAGATCGTTTGTTAAATCGGAAGTTTTCCATTTATACACCGGTCTGTATTCAAGCGCGCCCATGCCGGAGCTGCCAACGATGGAAAGCCTGAACAGGGGATCGATCTCCGAAGGGTCTATGCCTTGCTTGCGGAGCATTCGGTCAACGAGCAGCCTGCCCCAACCATCGGGAAGGGAATCGAAAAAGATCCCGAACAGGCCGTTGAACGGATCGGGCTTTGCAATTTTGACGCCGTCCTCAAGCGGAAGCGAGAATGGGCTTACTGAAAACCCGTCCCGAAGCCATTCGCGGGAATATTCAAAAGCGGTCGCGTATTTTTTGTATGGAGCCATTGAACCTACATGACGACCCGAATAGTAAACTTCCAATCTTTCGATCCTATTTTCGGTTTCCACGAATTACCTCCTCGATCGACGCGGGAATGCTCTCGGCGAAAAGCGCGGTTATCTGCCCGTCCTCACCGATAGCGGATGCAAGCTTAACGAGCGAAACAAAGGATATTTCGCCGCTGCTTTCAAACCGCCTTATTGTTGAGTATGGAACTCCGCTTTTCTCGCTCAAAGCCTTCACCGTTATATTCTTTGCTTTTCGGACGCGCCTGAAACGCGAGGCAACATCCACAACAAGTTCGTATGGAGTTTTTAGAAGCATTTTCTTCACCACCTAACGCTAATATTTTAGCACTTTTTTATTTATTTGTCAATTGAATGTTAATATGTTAGCTCTTGATAAAAACAAAAGCCGCCATATTGTTTTGATGGCGACTAATGTTATGTGGAGTTACGATGGTTTAGTCCGAAATGCGATTATTCAGGTGAGTATTCAACGCTGCTATTGCAGCATCCTCCTTAAACTTGGTCAGATGGGTATAGATGTCGAGCGTGACTTCTAATTGGTTCCTCGTTCATTGCCTTTGCAAGAACGCTTGAAACCGTATAGCCCATATCGTCGGGATTCTTAAAGCCGAGCGCCATTGTGAGATTGGCCTGCGGATCGAAGTCTATTGCAAGCACGGAATACCCGGCTCTCACAAGTCCTGCGCTCAGGTTGACGGTGGTGGAGGTTTTGCCAACGCCGCCCTTTTGGTTCGCTATTGCGATAACTTTGGTCATGGGTTTGCCTCCAAATGGAATAAAAGTTTTACCTCATCGAGCCGTCGTCCTCACGCATGTCCTATCTCAGACCCACGCATGCTTATGCCGAGCCGCCCAATGCTGTGAAGCGTTCAAGGCGGAAGTATCATTATGTTGTTACCCGATTTGGCTATGAAGTTGTCAAGGAGCGGAGGGTGCTGTGAAAAAGTCCACTCATAAAGTAAGGCCAAAAAAGAGGGGGGTGGCTGGTAAAATCGGACATTTTTGAAAAATATATTTTATTTGAGCGCGAAAATGAGTCTCTGTTTTTAACTGTGCACTGATTGAACAGTCGGCGAAAAATCCTTCATTATCAGCGGTTCGCGCTCGGCTGCTTCATAGTGTTGTAAAGAAAATGTGGTAAAATGTAGTAAAGTTGCTCCAAAAACAGAAAAAACGAAGGCGATTTGCCTTCGCTGAGTTGATCGATAAACGAGGATGTCATGTTTTCAGAAGTCGAAAATGTGGTAGAAATGTGGTAGGAAAAACACTCAACAATTATAAAACGAACTCCGAAAAACGCAATGTAATTCGGAGTTTTTATGGCGTACCTGCCGAGATTCGAACTCGGGACCTTCAGAGTCGGAGTCTGACACTCTATCCAGCTGAGCTACAGGTACGTATTCGGTATTTTACGGGTAAAAATGCAATCGCAAAACACACCCATGAGAATAATTATACCATATTTATGAAAAACAATCAATGCCGAAAAATGGGTCGCCGCGTCGAAGTTTAGCGTAAGCCGCGAGGTGGTTTGAAGGCTAAAACAGCGCTCTATGCGCTCACATGAACAGGAACATGAGAAGATCCCAATAGGTATGCAGCGCAACGGGTATCCAAATGCTTCTGCTTTTTATAAAGCTCAGGCTGAAAATGACGCTCAACGCAAGCACGCAGATGGAGTTTGAAATCACCGATACATTGGCAAATTCTCCGCTCATTATCCAAGAAGGAAAATGTATCAAAAGGAACATAACTGCATTGATCAAGATAAAGAGCCATTTTTTGCTTTCGGTGACGGTCGCATTCAGCAGCCAGCCGCGAAATACCGTTTCCTCGGTGATGCCGACAAAGAGCAGGATGATAAGCTCATCGCCGCCGATGCTTGCGGAGATATTGCCTCGGGTCAGAAGGGCGGCAAGCAGCACATAAGCGGTGAAAGCAAGAAAGAGCGGAACGTATTTAAATATGTTCACTCTGTTTGTAAACATTTCCTTCAAACGCAGATATGAATCATCTTGAAAGAAATGTATCAAGAATACTGCGGGCAAGGTCCAGACAAGGTTCTTGATGATCCCGCTTTTTATGAATTGCGCGATAAGCACGTTTCCTGCGGCAGCGGAAACGGCGCCGCTTATGAAGAATTCAAACAGGCTCCAAATGCCGTAAAATATCAGCGCGTAGATAACAAGCACGGGGCGCTTCAACCTCTGCCGCTCCATTCAAAGACCTCCTTCACAATTACGGTACGATTTCAAATTTTATCCCGCAAGCAAGAACAACGCACATCCCCAATGCAGAGCTTTAACGCTGAAAATTCGAAAATGCTCGCTTTGCTGCGCATTTTTCGTACCACCTCATCAGTCAGCTTCGCTGACAGCTTCTCCTCGAGGAGAAGCCTTTTGGAGCGGCGATCTTGAGCTTTCCAACAGGAGATACTCATCAAAATAAATTTGTTTGAGCATCTCATGTTGTCTAAATTTTTATCTTAATCCAGGGTATATTCTGAATCCTTTCATAGCTCTCGCCATTAATAATAATGACGGAGCCTTCCGTTTCTAATTGAGTTCCTGCACCAAAGTCATGGAACTCATAATAGTCATTCCCTAATGTATAGAGAATGGCTTTCCCATCTGCGGTGAACATAATCCTTTTATCACCGCTTTGGTACTCGCCTACACAATCAAACCAGAGGCTATGTCCATCAGTATCATGGTAGAACCAGAAATACCGGTCATAACAGCTTGTATATATATAAGCTGTTATATTTTTTTCCCTCAAATAGCCCTCCACGAGGAGGCCTTTACGGGCCTCTTCGGGAACCTCCCACTCCCCTTGGAGGCCCTCTTTGTCCCACGCTTGAAGCATGGGCACATCTTCTGTATGTACTATACAGAAAATATACGTCACCCCGCTGATACCGTCATCCGGCACCAGCACTTCCACCTCAGGGGGTATTATTCCCCGGGGGTCGATGTACCACCCTTCCGGTATCGGCGTTGCCGTAGGCTCCGGAGTGGGAGTGGGCTCAGGTGTCGGAGTAGGCTCCGCAGTGGGCGCGGCGGTGGGCGCTTCGGTCGGCTCTATCGAGGCGGCAGCGGCAGGAGAGGCGCTTGCATCCTTATCGCCATCGGGGTTCTTTTTTTCGCCGCAGGCGGCAGCGGCAAGCAGGGAAGCGGCGGCAAGCCCCGCGGCGGCGGAACGCATAAGGATACTCTTGATATTCATAGATTCCTCCTGTTAAAAGCGAAATATATCGAAATAATTATACCATAAGCAGCACGTTTATTCAAGGGGTCATTGTGCCGAAAGGCGGGTAAAAAACGAGCCCGCTTGAGCCGAAGCTAAAGCGGGCCTGTTTTGACGAAATGTTTTGCCGGAATTTGACGGAAAAGCCGAGCGCAGCTCAGTTCTTGCAGCCGCAGCCGCAGTCATCGCCGCACTCGTCGCCGCATTCCTCGCAGTCGCAGCCGTCCTCTTCTTCAAACCTGGCCTGGACTATCTCGATGAGCGCGTCCATGTCCTCGTCGGCGGGGGAAACGAATTCCTCGGTGTCCTCGGCCTCGTTTACAACGATCTGCATGATGTAAACATCGGTCTCATGCTCGCAATCGCAGTCCTCATCCTCGCAATCGCAATCCGCGTTTGCATCGATAAGCACGGCGTACTCCTTGCCGTTGTAGTCGAAATAGTCGATAACGTCAAGCTCAAAATCGTTGCCGTCGTCATCGGTGAAGGTTACAAAATCTCTTTCCTCGTTCATTGTGTGAACACTCCTTTCGTTTGTTGGAAAATCCATTCCTTAGCATTTTACATCATCTTGACCCGAATTGCAACCGTTTTTTATGTCTCATTCGTCCGAAAGATACCAATTTTTGATGCCATGGAGCAGGAAGGGCTCGCGAAGAGCGGAGATGCCCTTGAGCTTTGCGGTGCAAACAACGCTGTTGAGCCTGAAATAGAGCACCAAAAACGGAAGCTGCTCGGTGAATTTCGCCTCGAGCAGGCGGAAAGCTTCGCGCAGGCTCTCCTCGTCCTCGGCGATGCGGATGGCCTTGAGCTCCTCGGCGAACACGATGCCCGAGAAGCTTCCGAAATTGTTTGCGCCCTCGGTGGTCAGATACGGGCGCATATCGTTCGACGGGGAAAGGCTGAAGCCAACGAGCGCGATATCCCAATCCATCGAGCGGAGTGCCTTCATGAATTCGCTCTCCGCTTCGCCGTAGCCATGCGGCGCAGTGATGATATTAACGGTTACCCCAAACTCACGAAGCTGGGAGGCGATTATGCCCGCTGCGTCCGAGCGGGTCGTGTTGTCGGTGGTGCCGCTCGTGAGTAAGGTAAGCTCGACGGGTTCGCCTCCGCCGATCAAGAGGCCGTCCTCGTTTTTTTCATAGCCGAGCCCCGCAAAAAGCGCTTCCGCCGCGGAGGGGTCATGGCTAATGAGGCTTCCGCCGCTGTAGAGCCACGAATCGGGGGGCACGGGCACGTCGCAGGCGCGGGCGCGGTTCATATAGATATTGGAGATGATGGGGCTTCGGTTTATCGCGCGGGAAACGGCCTTTCTGAAATCCGCGTCCATAGTCGGATGGCGGCGGTGGTTGAAAAGAAGGGTCTCCATGCCCTGCGTCATGTGGTCGATAACGTTCGTAACGCCGTTTTCGCCGAAGCGGCTTGCCGAGAGCTGCGCGGTGGGAACGAGATCGAGCTGCCCCGCCGAATACGAAGCGAGCGCCGTATCGTTGTTTTCGCGCGCAAGGAACTCGATCGAGGAGATATAGGGCGTTCTGTCCCACCAGTCGGGGTTCGCTTGAAGCAGGATCCGCTCGTCGTCATAATGGCTTACGCTATACGGTCCCGTGCCGTTGAAAATCGAGCCGTCCGCCTTCTTTATCGGAAAATCGAGCGCGTACAGCTCCATTATGCCCGTGCTGTTCATCGTTATGCGAACGGTGGACTCATCCACTTTGACGACGCCCGCAACTGCGGTGAGAGTGCGCGAATAATAGCTTTCGGCGCCGACGCGCTTAAGGCTGTTGAAGGAATAGACAACGTCGTCCGCGCAGAGTCTTTCGCCGCTGTGAAAGAGCGCGCTTTCGCGAAGGCTGATGAGCCAGCTTCGCTCATCGCCCGCAAAGCGGCTCCATTTCGCGGCAAGGCAGGGCGTCAGCTCGTTTGCCTCATTGAGCGCGATAAGCGGCTCGTAAACGAGCGAGAAAAGCGCGAGCGATTCCTCGGTGCGAACGAGCATGGGGTCGTATTTTTCGTTGCCAACGCTCAGATTCTCGGGCATTGCCATGCGGAGTCTGCCGCCCGAAACGGGAGCGGATGTGTTCACGGGGGAAGGGGAGGGCTCTTCGTCATCATCCGGCACTGTATTGCCGGAGCAGGCGCAAAAAAGAAGCGCAAGAAATACAAGCGTCAAAACGGCGCAAACGGTTTTTCTTAGGACTAAAGCCCTCTTAGTCGCGCTTGAGCTTGTATTTTTCATAGGAATCAAGCACCTTTTCAACGTAGTTTTTCGTTTCGGCAAAGGGAATATCGAGGCTCTCTCCGTCCTGCGCCGCGCAGTCTTCAAGCCAGTCGTCCACGTTGCCCGCGCCCGCGTTGTAGGCGGCAACGGCGAGTATCAGGTCGTTTTCATAGTAATCGAGCAGATACGAGAGCAGATAGCAGCCCATGTCGATATTGTACGCGGGCTCGAAAACCTTATCGTGCTCGTGCGTATAGCCCCTGCGCCAGGCTATCCATTCGGCGGTCACGGGCATTATCTGCATAAGTCCCTCCGCGCCCGCGTGGGAAACCGCCTGCGGCTCAAAATGGCTTTCGGTGCGGATCACGGCGAACACAAGGTCGGGGTCGAGCCCGTATTCGCGGCTCGCGGCGAGCACCTCCTGCTCGTAGCGGCGGGGGTAGGTGAGCTTTGAACCGAGCTTGGATACCGCGGCGACCCCGATCGCAAGCAGTATCAGCGCGGCAACGGAGAACAGCACCGCCGCGCGCGGGGTCTTTTTCTTTTTATCTTTATTTTTACTTAATCTTGCCATTACAATCTTGATTATTCAGTTCGGCTCACTCATCCATGCAGTCGGGCAGATAGCTTTCAAGCTCGGCTTCGTTTGCGCTTGATTCGGCCTCCGCTTCGGGCGATATGCCGATATGCCCGAGTGCTTCGAGCAGGGCTTTTTCAAGCTCCGCGCCCGTGCCGTTATTGATTATGACCGCGTTTGAACGCGCCGCTTTTTCATCCTGATCCATCTGCCTTGCAAGGCGCGCGGCGGCTTCCTCTCGCGAAAGTCCATCGCGGAGCATTATGCGAAGATAGCGCGTTTCATCGTCCGCAACAACGCATAAAACCCTGTCGCAATGGCGCTCAAAGCCCGTTTCAAAAAGCAGGGGCACGTCGAAAACGATATGCGCTTTTCCTCTCGCTTCGGCCTCGCCCGCCTCATTTAGCATCGCTTCAAAAACGCGGGGGTGGACGATGGCGTTCAGCGCGTCGGTGTTCTCCTTTGATAAAAAGGCGAGCCCCGCAAGCGCTCTTCGGTTCACGGCGCCGTTTTCATCGAGCACGGATTCGCCGAAAACCATTTTGATATCGGAGATGACCCCGGGAAAGCCGAGCGCCGCGTGCGCAGTCTTATCCGCGTCCACGATATAAAAGCCGAGTTCAGCAAGGATGGCGGAAACTGTCGATTTGCCCGCCGCCATGCTGCCCGTTAGCCCTATCCTCATTTGGAAACCCCCGAAAAAGCAGAGTTTTTGTTATTTCGTGTCGAACCAGCTATGTCCGCACGCAACGTCCGCGCGAAGCGGCACGGAAAGCTTTATAACATTGCTCATGCAATCCGACAAAAGCGCCTTCACGCGCTCGACCTCATCTTCCGGCGTGTCGATTATCAGCTCGTCGTGTATCTGAAGTACGAGCTTTGCCTTCAACCTCTCGTCCTTGAGGCGCTTATGCACGGCAACCATCGCCGCCTTGATGATGTCCGCCGCGGTACCCTGTATCGGCATATTCATCGCAACGCGCTCGCCGAAGGAGCGGGTGTTGAAATTGCTCGATTTAAGCTCGGGCAGTTCGCGCCTTCTATTAAACAGCGTTACCGCGTAGCCGCGCGCCTTTCCGTCCTCCACGGAGGAATGCATGTATTCGCGAACGCCCGTGCAGCGCTCGAGGTATTTTTCTATGTATGAGGCCGCCTGCCTCTGCCCGATGCCGAGCTGTTCGGAGAGCCCGAATGCGCTTATGCCGTACACTATGCCGAAGTTGACGGCCTTTGCGCTCGAGCGCATCTCGCGGGTGACTTCATCGGTTGAAACGCCGAAAATCTCCGAAGCGGTGCGGGTGTGGATGTCCTCGCCCGAATTGAACGCCGAGATGAAGGTCGGATCGCCGCTTATATGCGCGAGCACGCGCAGTTCTATCTGCGAATAGTCCGCGCCAACGAGCTTGTTTCCTTCGCTTGCTACGAAGGCTCTTCTTATCTGCCTGCCGAGCTCGGTGCGCACGGGGATATTCTGAAGGTTCGGCTCGGTGGATGATATGCGCCCCGTGGCGGTAACGGTGTGATTGAAGGTAGTATGGATCCTGCCGTCCGCGCCCGTTTTTTCAAGCATCGCGTCGATAAAGGTCGATTTGAGCTTGGTGAGGAAGCGGTATTCGGTCACGGCGCCGACTATCGGGTGCAGGGGCTTTAGCGCCTCGAGCACGTCGCTGTCGGTCGAATAGCCGGTCTTGGTCTTTTTCTTCGGCGGCAGGCCGAGTTTTTCAAATAGTATCTGCCCAAGCTGCTTCGGGGAAAGGATGTTGAAGCTTTCGCCCGCCTGCTCGTATATCTCCCCGGCGAGCGCGTTTATGCGATTTTCCATCTCGCCTCCAAGCTCCGTCAAAACGCTCTTATCTATCAAAAAGCCCGTCTTTTCCATGTCGAAAAGCGTGTTCACAAGGGGAAGTTCAACGTCGCGATAGAGGGGGAGCATCTCGTTTTCGCGGAGCTTTTCGAGCATAATGGCGCGAAGCATCGCAAGCGCGGCGGGGGTAGGGATATGCGCAAGTCCGCTCTCGGAAACGAGGGTCTGCGTGTCCTTCGCGGGATGGAGCGCGTTTAGAAGATAATCGGCTATCATCGCGTCGAACTCCACGGCATTCAGCCTCGCGCCGTAGCCGTGAAGGAGCCACATAAGCCGCTTTGCGTCGAAAACGACCTTGAAAATCTGCTCGCTTTCGAGTATTGGCTTGAGCGCCAATATGACCTCATCGGGCGCAAAGCCCGGGTCGAGCAGGGTGCCGCCGAGGGTGAGCGAATAGCAGGGAAGGGGCTTTTCCTTGGAAGAGGACTGAAGCTCCTTTTCGTCAAAGCCTGCGAAGCAAACGGCGGTTTCGGCGATATCGAAGGCGAAAAAGCCTTTAGCTGAAATGCTTTTCACCGCGCTCTCAAGCCCCTCGGCATCGGTCAAAACGGTGTTTTCAAACGCGGCGGCGTCGATGGCGGCATCCGATTTAAGCGAGAACGTTATCTCGCCCTCGCCCGCGCCGGAAAGCTCGCGAACGCGCTTTAAAACCGCGCGAAGCTCAAGCTCGGTAAGCTCGCCAAGCGCGTTTTTCATTTTTTCGGGGTCAAAGCGGCAGCTATCAAGCGTTTCCACTACGGGCGCGTTCGTGTCGATGGTGCCGAGCCTTTGGCTTAATTCCGCCGATTCACGCCCGCCGAGAAGCTTCTCGCGAAGCGCGCCCTTCTCGCTCTCGGCGTTGTCGAGCACCGAAGCAAGACTCCCGTATTTTTCAAGCAGCTTCAGTGCGGTCTTTTCGCCGATGCCCTTGATGCCGGGAAGGTTATCCGAGCTGTCGCCCATCAGGCCCTTGAGGTCGACCATTCGCGCGGGCTCGAGCCCGTACTCATCAAAAAGCGTCTTTTTATCGTATTTAACGGTCTCGCTGATGCCCTTTTTCGTCATCAAAACGTGTACGCTGTCGGTGATGAGCTGCAAAGCGTCGCGGTCGCCCGTAACGAGCAGGGACTCCACGCCCGTGCTTTCCGCCCTTCGAGAGAAGGTGCCGAGAATATCGTCCGCTTCGTACCTTTCGCACTCGATGACCGCGATGCCCATCTTTTTAAGCAGCTCGCGCAGCATCGGAAACTGCTCGCGAAGTTCCTGCGGCGTTTCGCGCCTGCCCGCCTTGTACTCTCCGTACTGCTCGTGGCGGAAGGTGGGGGCGCTCATATCGAATGCGGCGAGCAGATAGTCTGGCTTCAGCTCGATAAGCTTCATCAGCATCGAAAGAAAGCCGTGCAGCGCGCCCGTGGGCGTGCCCTTTCTGTTTGTCATATTCGGCAGAGCGTAGAACGCCCTGAACATAAGCGAGTTGCCGTCTATCGCGATAAGCTTCATCTGTAAAACTCCTTTTTGCGCGCGGGTTTTCACTCGGCAGGCTTTCACCCATCCGAAAAAAGCCGCGCGAAATACATCTATTCATCCAAAATAATATTATACCATCAAAATGGCGGTTTAACAATGATTCAAGGCGGAAAAACACTTATTTGCTGTTCTTTTTGTCCCTGCAAAGTATGTAATCGGTTGAAACGCCGTAATAATCGGCAAGTTTAACAAGGTGGCGTATCGGAAGCTCGCTTGCGCCGCGCTCATAGCGGGCATACATAGTTTGCGATGTGCCGAGCATAATTGCTATTTCCGATTGAGTTTTATCGTGATCCTCTCTCAAATCGCGTATTCTGCGTTGATAGTTCATACTGAATACTGCACATCCGTACAGTATTTTATTCAGTAAATAAGTTTACTAATGACTTTAGTAAATAAATTTACTATAATGTGCGTGGAAGCAATGGCTCGTAATTCAAGAGCATCGGATTTATGCTAATGCTTCTGGTGAAAAGATTTCATGGAGAATGCTGAATAAACCATTTTTGAATGTTAAGTTTGGGAGGTTGTTATGGAGTATCAGGGAGTTCTTACTCTAACGTTTATTGCTTTAGGAATAGTCCTGTTAATAGCATTATGCTACTTGCTTATAATGTTAGGCAATCGTGCAAAACGAGCCTCGTTTTCCAAAACGCCGAATTTCATATTTAAGAGGTATCGTGCATATTATTCCTCGTTTATTGCGTGGACAATCGTACAGTATGCATTGATGCTCGTTCCTCTTTTTACATCTACAGCAACGGTTTACTTTACAGCCGACTTTTTGCAGAGTGCAGGACATCAAAGCGCGGTTTGGATGGCGATAATGTCATTTTTATCGGCGTTGCTCCCCGTGATTAATTCAAGAGTTTTATCTAAGACGCATGTAGATGGCTTTTATCATGCTTTTACGGAATTGGAGCAGGGAATGCTGAAATATGAACACGGAGTTATCCAAGAAGTAAAAGAACTTATAGATATCGCCGCCAATGCAGAAAAACATTCAAACCCTTTGGCGCACTGCGACATTAAAGATGTCGTTGATCGGGAACGCGATAAGTGAGGTATGATAAAGTCAATACTAACCTGAGTTTAGGTTTTTTGAAACAATGATGCGTAATAGCAGAAAACCGGGCGGTTTGATTCGCCCGGTTTTCTGATGAAGGGTGAATTGCCCTCATATTATGGAAGAAAAACGCATGGAATAATATTCGCTTATTTGGCGGGCGGGATTTTGCCCGCCTTTTCCGTGATTCACGGCGTATTACGGCATATTGTTGTCGGGATTCGCTCCGCCCGTGCCGGTCGCCGCGGCAAGTGCCAGCTCAAGCGCCTTTGCCTTCATAAGCTGAACGGCCTGGTCCTTGCCGTCGAAGATGAGAAGCTGCAGACCAACGTCCGGCGTTATCATCCCCGCCGAAACGAGGCGGAAAACGGTTTCGTTGTTGTTGAGCACGGAGAAGGCGTTTTCCTTGACCACCTTGACCGTGACTTGGAATTCCGCGGGCAGATTTTCAAGCCTGTCGAGCGCTTTTTCTATTGCGGAAAGCTTGGCGATATTCGCGGCGCGCTCGTCATAGCCCATCTCCGCGCCTATCGCGGCAAGGCTCTTTTCACAGCGCTCGCGCAGGGTGAATTCGCGCTCTATCTCTATCTCCTGACAGACCGCCTTGCGGAACGCGGAGTGGATATTCCGCGCCGCCATGCGAGAGCGCTTGCTCGAAGCCTCCTGCAGCGCCGCGATCGCCGTGCCGCTCGTTACGCCCGCGTGGGTCATGCCGCGCGCAAATTCGTTTGCGCCCGATTCCTCCTTGATGGAGTTTCGCATCTCGGCGATGTAGTGGAGCATATACGAGGGCAGGGGAGCGGTTGCAAACCACGAGATGCCGTTGAGGTTGTCGCCCTGGTGAACCTCCTTCGACCAATCGCGAAGGTCGGCGGGATCGAAGCCGCTCGCGCCCGTGATAAGAAGCTTGTTGTGGCTCGCAAGAAGCGCGTTTTTCATCACTATCTGGTCGAGCTTGTCAGAATTGCGCTGGCTCGTTTCAAACATATCCACGAAGCCGTAGCCGAGACAGCTTCCCTTGCGCTCAAACAGTTTTGTTATCACAAAGGGATATTCGCCGTGCGCAAAATACCCCTCAGGGCGTGCATCGCGGCTGTCCTCAAGCATAACGCCGCCTGCAAGCAGCATCATGTGTACCGCATAGCGCTCGCGCTTTGCGTCATACACCCTGCGCCAACATTCGATCAGAAGGATGGTCTTTTCGCTGTCCGAAGTGAGGATCTGCTCCTCGGGCGTGTCGAACATAAAGCCGTCCTCACGCAGTTCCTCCGCCTTTTCGGGATAATGCTGACTGAACCAGTCGCGCGTGTGGTGGGCGAATTTGAAAACGGCTCTGCCGTCCTGAAGGTCGCTTGCGAGCGGGTCGAAGAGCACGCTTCGCGCATCCACGTGGCGGATATACGCGCCGCCCATGCCGCCGTTCGCGCTTTCGTCGAAGCCTATCTGCTGCACGCCGTAGCCGCCGACCAGAAGATCGTGCGTCATCTTGAGATACTCCTCGTCGTAGGCGCATCTTAGATGATTTTCATGGATGATATGGGTAAAAATCTCCGAAAGCGCGTCGTATTCGGGCGCATCGGAGCTGACTATAGCCTCGGGCAGATAGTCCACAAGGTCGGCGCGCACGTTCTCTATCGTGCTCTGCAAAACCGGTGTAACGGGGCGGGGCTCGCCCTTTTCGCCCGGCGGCACGTCGTACCAATGCTCGCCCCTGTACATTCGCTCGCATTTGTCGAGCCTTGCGCGCTCACCCGCATAAGCGGAGTAGAATTCGTTGAAAAGCGCATAAAGCGCCTCGGTCTCCTCCACCTTGCCTGATTGCGCAGGCTGCGCGATCGCTCCGTAAACCCGGCTGAAGCTTTTGCTTATCTCGTTTTTCATATCGGTTCCTTTCCTTGAATAAATACAATAGAATATTATGAAATACCAAAGGGATTTCAACCTCAACTATTCATTATTCACTATTAACTAACTCGAATACCAGCTCGCCCCCGCTTCGGGCAGACTCAGCGGGTCGTATGCTCTTTTTTTGACTATAACGGGCTCGCTTTTTCCGTGCGGGCGGCTCATAAGGCCGTAGCGGAGAGCCTCGGGCGCATGGTCGTTGCCGTCCGATGCATCCTCGCGGTTCAGCCTGTCGAATTCAAGCATCGGAAGCTGGCGAATTAGGTTCGTGCAGTTCTCGAAGCATTGCCACATCGGAATCTCGCCGCCAAAGCCATCGGGTTTCATTGCGAGATATTCGCGGATGCGGTTCCAGCCCGCAATGCGCGAGTTGTCCGCGGGGGTAAGCGCAAGCCCCGCGCTCATAAACAGCTCCGCAAGCGTTTCGCCCTCAAAGCCGCCGCTTGATGCGAGCAGCGCGCCGCGCTTTTGCCACATATCTGGCGATGCCACGGTGTAGGAGATAATTTCTCCTTCGGAAAGCTTTCTCACCTCCGCCGCAACGAGGTCGGCGCGCATAAAGCGAACGTAGAGCTCGCGATAGGTGAAAACCCTTCCATCGCCGTCCACCGCGTGCCAGAGCACGCAGCAGGGGTCGTTGTAGCCCCAGTCCATCGAGCGAAAGCGCCGCCAGCTTTTCGGGATCTCAAACGGCGCGACAACGTGCTTCTCCCTTGAAAACTCGCGGAAATACTGCCCCGAGTGCACGTCCCAATCGCCGTCGAGATGCGCCCTTCGAAGCTCCTCGGGCAGCGCCATGAGCTGACGGATATAGCCCGGGTCGGCGCTCATAAGCGCGGCGTTGTCGTAGATGCGTGCGGGAATGAAGAGGTAGTCCTCAGCGCGCTCGGTGTCCGTGTACTGCCTGTCGATGAAGAGGCGCTTGACCCATGCGTGACCGACGTTGCCGGGGTTGCAGGTGTAGTACATTCGGGGCGAAAAATCCTTTCGCGTGGTGCGGTTGCAGGTGGTCAAGAAGCGCATCTGCTCCTCAGTGAAATGCGTTGCCTCCTCCAGACCGACGACCGCGTATTCCTGCCCCTGATACTGGTAAACGTCCTGCGCGCTGTCGCAGTAGCCGAGCTTTATCCTCGAGCCGTTCGGAAACCGGAACACGCGCTCGGTGGAGTTGTATTCCGCCGCGCCGTAAAGCTCCCTTTGAAGCGGCACGATATGGTTTTCGCGAAGCTCGGGCAGGGTGCGGCGCAATAAAAGCAGGTTTAGTCCCTCGTAGCGGAGTGCGAGCAAAACGAATTTTCTTCGCATCGCCCAGCTCTTGCCGCCGCCTCGTGCGCCTCCGTAGGCTGTGTGCCTCGCGCGGGAGAGAAAGAACTCCTTCTGCCGCTCGTTCGGTACGCCGTGCAGGATGACATCCATTGGCCAAACTCCTTATTCGTTTTTTCGTTCTCTTTTATACTGAATGCCGCGTTTATTATGCGGCAGGGAATTGCTGCGCTTTTGCGCCGCCCGAAGCGCGAAAAAAATGGGTGTGGCGATATGATATGACAGATGCTTTAAAAATGCGTTTTGTTTTTGTGCCTTTCGCCGAATGGGGTTACGGCGAAGGGCGGAACATGACGCACGGGCGGCGAAAATCGCTTGCGTTGGCATATTAAGTTTTTTAGGGAAGCTCAAAACAGCCCCCTAATATTATTTTATCATTTTTTATTTGCGGCGAGCAAGGAAAAACGGGCAAGTGCATGCGCGTAAAAATGTACATAGTGCGTATTGACTTTTGGTTTTGAAAATGGTATTGCAGCATCGAAAGGGCTGCTGCAAACTGCTTTGCGCTTTGCCGCGAGCCGCCTTTTCATGGTATAATAAAGATGGGGCAGCGCCGAGGAAAGGAGCGAGGTGAAGGGGAATGATCCCTGAAAACGAGAATACAGAGGTCAAAAGAAAGCGAAGAAGCCCTTCGAGCGAGAAGAAGCTGCGAAAGCTTGCGCTCGACACAATAATCTCGATGGTGAACGACACGGAGCTAAAGCCATCCGATCGGCTGAGCGCGGTCAAAGCGCTTCTTGACTACATAAAGTCGCAGCCCGAAAAGGCTGAGGATTCCGCCGTGCGCGTTATCTTCGAGAATATGCCCGAGGGCTTTGCAGATTGAACAGAGAAACATGAAAAGACACCGCCGAAGCGGTGTCTTAAAATTTGGAAGGAAAACTCCTAAAGGAGTGATTCGGTCTATTAACCGACCTTGTAGATGTAGACGGTGCCTGCAGTCTTGGAGGTGGTGTACCTGCCGGTGCTGTAGGAGAGGTAGTAGTAACCGTCGGTATCGATCTGGTTGTCAAGAGCGCCGTTGGTGTACTTCCAAGCCACGCCAGAGGTGGAGGGGTAGAGGTACTGAGCGGAGTCAAGACCCATGTACTTGCTGTTTGCAACGTTCCTGAAGGTGTAGCCGTAAGTTGAGCTGCCGCCTGCGTACCAGGTAATCGCGTTCAGATTGACGCCGGAGGGAACGGTCAGAGTGCCGTTGCTGTTGACGGTTACCTGAACGGGGTTGAGGTAACGGTTGTTGGATACAACGGTGTTGCCTACCGCATAGCCGGTGGTGCCGGATACGGAGTTGGCCGCAACGATGATGTAGTAGTCGCCCGGGTAGATGGTGGTAACGCGCTGGTAGGTGTTGCCCGTGGAGTTCTGAGTGTACTGAGCGGTTATCACGGTGTCCGCGGTGATGTAGCTGTAGGACCTGTCCCAACCGGTGAAGGTGTAGCCGGGACGGGTGGGGTTCGCGGGAGGAGTTGCCGCTCCGCCGTAGGCGACCTGCTGAGTCTTAAGAACGGTGCCGTCCCAATCCTTGAAGGTTACGGTGTAGGTGGTGGGAGCGGGGGTGCCGGAAGAAACCTTGTAAAGCCTGATGGCCGCGGAGTTCTTGGAGGTGGTGTACCTGCCGGTGCTGTAGGAGAGGTAGTAGTAGCCTTCGCTGTCGATCTGGTTGTCAAGACCGTAGGAAGAGGTGTACTTCCAAGCAACCGCGGTGTTGGAGGGATACAGGTACTGAGCGGAGTCAAGGCCGAGGTACTTGCTGTTGCCGACGTTGCGGAAGGTCCAACCGGAGGTGGAGTTGCCGGAAGCGGTCCAAGTGATCGCGTTAACGCCGGAGCTTACGGAAGCGTAGGAGCTGCTGACGGTGATGGCAACGGGGGTGAGGTAGTGGTTGCTGGATACAATGGTGTTGCCAACTGCGTAACCGGTGCTGCCGGAAACGGAGCCGTCCGCAACGAGAATGTACTGACCGCCGTTCTCGATGGAGTAAACGCGCTCATAGGTAGTGGAGGGTCCGGGAGTCGGAGTGGGGGTGGGGTTGCTGCCGCCGGTAACGGTGATGGTGGCGGTGCGGCTGTAGGACTTGCCCGCAGCGTTGTCGTAAACGTTGGCGGAGAGGGTGGTGGTGCCTGCGGAAACGCCGCGCACGTAGCCGCTGCTGTCAACGGTCGCGATGGAGGAGTTATAGGTGCTCCAAGTTACGGAGTAGTTTGCATTGCTGGGCTGAACGGTGAGGTTCGCTCTAACGGTGGAACCGACCGCTACGGAAACGCTCGAAAGGGTAACGGAGGTGATGGCGTTGCTGCTGGTTGCGCCGATGAGCTGCCAATCGCAGTAAACGGTCTGCCTGCCGTCGGGGTTGGAGGGGAACGCGTCCACGGGGCTCATGAGGATGGGCCATGCGGTGGGGTTGGTGTAGGGATCGCTGACGCCAACGCTGTTCTTCATGGTCTGGATAGCGGAAGCAACGGTCTTGCCCTGCTTCATCTGGGTCCAGAAGGCCTCTTCATAGAGATAGTCGCCGCGGAAGGAAACGCTCTGGGAGTAGCCGTAAACCGCTGCGGCGCCCTTTGCGATAAGCGCGTTGCCGGTAACGCCGTTGCCGCCCCTCTTCATGCCTTCGCAGATAGCCATCCAAACGAAGCAGTTGGAGAGGGTGCCGTTGGTGTGGTTCTGG
>JAFZJT010000173.1 GCA_017553815.1 Clostridia bacterium | reverse complement strand
TCGAGTATCGTCACAGTTCCCCGTGAAAGCTTGACCGCGCCTTCGCTCTGAAAATACTTGAGCATTCTCGTGACCACCTCGCGAGCGGTGCCGAGGTGACCCGCTATCGTTTCGTGGGTAATTTTGAGCGTACTTGAATCGTTGAGCGAAGCCTCTTCAAGAAGAAACTTGGCTATGCGCTGATCCATTCGCTTCCAAAGAAGCTGGTCGATAAGCCACATGACCTCGGTGAAGCGGGATGCCATGATGCTGCTCGTGAAATTCGCGATGGGCGCGGACTCCTTCATAAGCGCGCTGTATACCTCGGGCGAAACGAGCCAAAACTCCGTGTCACGCTCGGCGGAAACCTGAAGGTCGAACTGAATGCTGTGCAGCATACAGGATGCAGAGAACAGGCAGATATCGCGCTCAAGAAGACGATAGAGCGTCACCTCGCGCCCGTCGTCGGAGGTAGTATAGATGCGGAGCTGACCCGATGATACCAGAAGCAGTCCCATGCAGTCCTCGTTGCCGTTGTGAAGCAGGGCTCCTGCGGGAACGCTCTTTTTTACGGCGGCGCCTTCAAGCCGCGCCCTCTCGGCGGCGCTAAGGGTATTCCAAATGGGGAAAAATTCGGAGACTTGGAGCATTTTACACCTCTTATTTATCTGCATCTGTACGGATTTGAGTTGATTATAACATATTGCCGCGCGGCTTTCAACTTGAGACGCATAAACCGTTGAGAGCAGAGAATTAAAGGATGAACAACTTTGTGTTTTTTCTTGACATCGGTTTGAACTGCTATTATAATGAAATGGAAAGAGTATATGAAAATCTGCGTTTTTGATGCGATAAGTGACGATAAAGAGAGGATGGTCGTTAGCTATGAAGAACAAAAAGACTTTATACTATATTTTTGCGGGAGTTGCCGCCGTGGCTTTTGGCGCGGCGCTGTTCTTTATACTGACTTCTCAAAGAAATAAGGAGTTCATCTCTTCCGTCAATGTCGAGAGCGTTCGCGCAAGGAGCGCTTATGACCCGACCTCCGCAGAGGACGTGACGGAAGAGACGGATATCCTTCGCCTTGTGGAGCATTTCAATTCGCTTGAACTCAAGGAAGCGGAGGATATGCCCTCCGATGGCTTCGATGAAATAATTTCAGTTGAATTCTGCTATAAAAATGGAAAGAGAACTACGCTTTATCAGCTCGGCGAGCGCTATCTGCGCCTCGAGGGCGGAGATTGGCTTGAGATAGTCGGCGGCGGTAACTCTACGCTTGAGACCATGCTCGATTCGGCAAAGTACGCTTCGATTCGGAAAAGATTTCCCGAGTATTTCAACCTTAGCTTGGTTAAGGGCATGGACGTTTTTGCGTGGAAGCAGAACGGCGAATTCGTTTACGGCATCGCGCCGATGGGCTCTCTGTACGAAGCGGGCAAGTATCCGACCATGCTTGCGCCCATGACCGAAGATGAGATGCTTCGCGCGCTCGGTTCATATAGCTCAGACGAGGTCTCTGCGCTCATATCTAACGCATGTCTGTTCGAAAACGAGGCGAAGACTTTTTCGTATTTTCTTATCAACGACAACCCGTCGCCCTATTCATATTACATATCCGACCACGTTTTATCATCGGATTCATTCGTCATAACTCCGATCGAGGGGTCGGAGATCAACGGGTGGATAAACGACTCATCTTGGTTTGTAAGAACTGTCGAGGACGACCCAATCGTAACCGAATGCAACTGCATAAGGCTTCTGCCTGTGTTTGAGTACCATTCTGAAGATTCACGGGAGGACTACAGCTATCTTGAATCGCTCTTTGAAAGGGAGATAGCGCCCATGTTCAAGGCATACGAGCGTCCTCAATTGGCATTCACAATGGATTAAGCATGCTCTCCCCCGCACCGCGCCTCGAGTGGGGCGCTTTTTCTTTGTTTAATACTGATTTTTGCACAATTTGGGCATAAATGTGACATTTTAGCTGTATTCATTGATTGTTTGAGTGTCAAGAGATATAATAAGCTCAATGGATACCTTCGGAGGAAAATCATGCTTCAGCTTGTAAACATAACAAAACGCTATAAAATGGGTGAGCTCGTTCAGACTGCGCTCGACGGCGTGGATCTTGCCTTCCGAGAAAGCGAGTTTGTGGCGGTGCTCGGACCGAGCGGCTCTGGCAAGACCACGCTTTTGAATATCGTCGGCGGCCTCGACCGCTACGACAGCGGCGATCTTATAATAAACCGCGTTTCCACAAAGGAATACTCGGACAGGGATTGGGATACCTACCGCAACCACACGATCGGCTTTGTTTTCCAAAGCTACAACCTTATTCCGCATCAGTCGGTGCTCTCAAACATTGAGCTGGCGCTGACCATATCCGGCGTCAGCCGCTCGGAGCGCAGAAGAAGGGCGAAGGAGGCTCTCGACAAGGTAGGTCTTGGAGATCAGCTCCATAAGCGCCCGAATCAGATGAGCGGCGGACAGATGCAGCGCGTTGCGATAGCGCGTGCCCTCGTCAACGACCCCGACGTTCTGCTTGCGGACGAGCCGACGGGCGCGCTCGATTCGGAGACGGGCGTTGCGGTCATGGAGCTTCTTCGCGAAGTCGCTAAAAC
>JAFZJT010000172.1 GCA_017553815.1 Clostridia bacterium | reverse complement strand
GGGATGGTGCCTCAGAGTGGACTTGAACCACCGACACAGGGATTTTCAGTCCCTTGCTCTACCAACTGAGCTACCGAGGCGAATGGCGATCCGGAAGGGGCTCGAACCCTCGACCTCCAGCGTGACAGGCTGGCATTCTAACCAACTGAACTACCGGACCACATGGTGGGAACAATAGGGCTCGAACCTATGACCCTCTGCTTGTAAGGCAGATGCTCTCCCAGCTGAGCTATGCTCCCGATTGACCGCTTCATTTAAGCGGCTTTGCTATTATAATACATTGCGTGTGCGTTGTCAAGTATTTTCGGCTCGATACGCGATATATTATTGCTCCGCAAGCACAGTTTCTGCGCTTTTCTCCTGCGGTTCCTTCTTTAAAAGCTCGCCTTTTTTATTGAATTCTCCTAAAAAATCCAGCGCTTCGATACGCGCTATGACGTTCGTTAGAATTATCGGACGATGGGCTGCGAGCATACCCGCAAGCACCGGACTTTGGGCGATGGAAGCGTACAGCGCTTTGGTTTTTCTGATCCCCTGCCCCATCGTTACAACGGTCAAAATGCGCGGGTCGTCCTCTTCATCGAGCGTGCAATGCCCCGCGTAAAGCTTCATTCCGCGGAAGCGTTTTTTCGCCACCTCGGACAAAAGTCGCGAAATAACTTCGGCTTCATCCCCCTCTGACGGCGCGAACCGTATTCCCAATGCAAAGCGTATTATCTCCATATTTCCCCCTCGAATGCTTCTGCGTCAGCCGTTAGGATGGAGCCTCGTTCGGCGGATCCTGCGCATATAGACGTTCAACACTATGCCGACGCCAATGAGATTGACGAGCATATTCGAGCCGCCGTAGCTGATGAACGGAAGCGGTATGCCCGTTACAGGCATCAGCCCCATCGTCATGCCGATGTTTTCAAAGATATGCGCTGTGAACAATCCCACAACGCCCACAACGAGCAGCATTCCGAAATTATCCTTCGCGCGCATCGCGATATAGATCCAGCGGATGAGCAGGATGAAGTAGGCGGCGATCAGCACGGCACTTCCTATGAAGCCGACCGCCTCGGTGATGCCGCTGAAGATAAAGTCCGTGTGCCTCGCCGGGACATAGCGAAGTTGGGAGAGCGTGGTCTCCCCGAAAAGCCCCTTTCCGTTCAGTCTGCCCGAGCCTATCGCCATCTTCGAGCGCTCGACGTGGTATTTCGCATCGTCGCTCACGGCCGACGGGTCGAGAAAAACGTCTATCCTCTGGCGCTGGGTGTCCGTCAGAATGAATCTATAGACGAGCGGGAGCCCCGCCGCCGCCGCGCCGGCAGCGCCGATGATATAGTACCATTTTATTCTCGCGGCGAAGAAGATGCCGACGGTTATCACGAGCAAAACTATCGCCGTGCCGTAGTCCGACTGGCGAACGATTATGAGGAATGGAACAGCGGTGAATACGAGCGCCTTGACGATATCGACGAAGCGGAACAGACCGCCGTTTTCGTCCATCGCATTGGAAACTATCTTCGCCTCCATTATTATCACCGCGATCTTGCTCAGCTCGCCCGGCTGCACCGCGCGCTCCAATGAATCAAAAACGAACCAGCCCAAAGCACCGCCGCGCACCGCGCCGAAGACAAATAGCAATAGAAGCAGACCGATTATTCCGGCGTAGAGCAGCATTGCAGCATGCTTGAACAGCTCATAATCCACAACAAGGAAAACGGCGAGCGCGGCAACGCCGAGCGCGATATTCACGATATGCTTTTTAAGATACTCCCTGTTGAAATGGCTGATGTAATCGCTCAGGCTCGCTTCGGTGCCATCGTATGGCTTGCTCATAACCGAAGCAAGCGCAACAATGCCGAAGCCGATTATGGCGGCAACGAGCAGCATCGTGAACCAATCTATTTTTCTTAGGCTGAAGTTCTGAAACAAGCCGGTACATGCGCCGCGCTGACCGCGCGGCGCCCTTTCTCAGATCATGTATTTTTCGCTCTTTTCGTAGCTCGTTTGAAGCTCCTTGAGTTTTTCTTCATAGCCGGGCTTTCCGAGCAGCGCGTAAGTCGCGTTCTTGCCCTCCTCAACGCCGGGCTGGTCGAAGGCGTCTATGCCGAGAAGCTCGCCCGCATAGGCAGTCTGAAGCTCAAACAGCATCAGGAGCTGACCGAGCGTGAATTCGTTCACCTCGGGCAGCATGATGGTTTTATTCATGTGTCCGCTGACCGTCACAGCATGCTCAGTAGCGACGCGCTCGGCGTTTATAAGCTCGTTGAGCGTATGCCCCGAGAGAAACGCGACTGCGGGGATATCGTCGAACACGTGGGGAATCTCGACGGTCGTTCTGAATTTTTCAACGCCGATAAAGGTGATCGTTTTATCGAAGGGTCCGTCGGTATAGAGCTGAACCTGCGAGTGCTGATCGGTGACGCCGAGCGATTTAATGGGAGTCTGACCGAAGCGGAGCAACTCGCCGCCCTCGAGCTTCTTTTTGCCGATGGATTCCGCCCAGAGCTGCGCGTACCAGTCGGCGATATACTTGAGCGAATCCGCGTAGGGCATCAGGACGCCGATATTCGCGCCATGCTTCTCCATCGCGAGCACCTCAAGACCCGCAAGCATCAAAGCGGGGTTCTTTTCGACCTCGGAATTGGTGCATATACAGTCCATCAGCTCCGCGCCGTCGAGCATTGCGGAGATATCGATGCCCGCGACCGCGGCGGGAAGCAGACCCACCGGGCAGAGTTCGGAGAACCTTCCTCCAACGCCATCGGGAACCACGAAGGTATGCAGGTCGAATTCTTTAGCTATGCCGACGAGGTTGCCCTTCTCCTTATCGGTTGTAACAATAAGATGCTCGCGAAGGTTCTTTTCGCCGAACCTGTCGAGCAGAAGCCTCGCCGCAATAAGAAGCTGCGCCATAGTCTCGGATGTGCTTCCGGATTTGGTTATGACGTTGAATACGGTTTTGTCGAGGTCTATAACGTCCAAAAGGGCAGCCATGCGCTCGGGGTCGATATTATCCTCAATGAAGATGCGCGGGCTGCCCGTGACGGCCTTACCAAGATCGTTATGGTGCAGATGCGAGATCGCCTGCTGAACGGCGATGGGGCCAAGCGCGCTTCCGCCGATGCCGAGAACGACGAAGTTTTCGGCTCTGTAGCGCACGAACTCGGCCATTCCAAGAATGGCGGAGATATTTGCGCGCTCGGTTTTATGCAGATCGCGCCAACGCATCGAGTCGCGCTTTGCGTTTACCGAGACGAGCGCCGAAGCGAGCCTTTCGCGCATCGCTTCAAGCTCCTCGGGCTTTATACCGTGCTCTCCCACTGCGGTTGAGAGCATGTTGTTGTAGTCCACGCGAATGCGCATCGCGCTTTTATCGAAGCATTTAGGTTTATTCGTCATGATGGATACCTCCTGAAACGACTTTATACCTTTAGCATATTATAACACAGTATCGAGGAAAAATGAACAGAAAAACGGGGGGCTTTAACGATGTTTATGAGTTTGTGTTCAAATTGCGTAAAAACCTTTGCAAAGCTCGCTTGGTTTGCCGAATTATTCACTATTTGCCATCAAAAGTTATACGCTGTTCACAAAAAAGTCATAATAGACCCTTGAAAAAGGAACACAAAAATAATATAATTCTTTTTGGATGGAAGAGCGGCCAAGACCGCATCATATCCGTCGCGCGTGACAATAATACTTCCGGAGGTGTTTTTATGAACAACGGTGAATCTACTCTTATCAAGGGCTTGAGCGCGAATATTCTCGCCGCGATACTCCTTTTCTTTGGCGCTGCCGTCAGCTTTCTCAGCGGTTTTTCCGGCTGGCTCGGCTTCATTTTGCTTGCTCTTGCCGCCGCGCTCTTCTTTATCGAGGGCAACGGCTTCATTCGCAGAGCTTGCGTCGTTATACTGCTGCTCGCTGCGCTGACCGTAGTTTCCTGGTTGCTTTTCCGCGTTATCCTGCCCTGGGGCTTCTTCAAAGTCATCCACTGGATAATCGGCATCGCGGTCACTGCTTTCCTCGTATTCAGCGGTCTTTGCGCACTGAACGGCAAGCATGTTGACATCCCCTTCCTTGCAGGCTTCATAGACAGCATCTGCAAGTGATCCCCTTTTGCGCGAAAAACGAGCGTTTTTTCGCGTACATCAAAATGCATAAACTGTTCATGGAGGTATAATGAAATGGCATTTTTAGACAAACTCACCAGCAAGACAAAAGAGCTTACCGATTCCGCCAAGCTTTCGCTCAAGCTTGCCGAAGAAAAGCGCAAGCTGCCCGAGCTTTACGAGCGCCTCGGACAGTTCGTTTTCACCCGCTATCAGATGGGCGAAGCCACCGACGAGGCCTACGCGCAGATCATCAACACGATCCTTTCCGTTAAGGAGAGCATCCGTGCCATCGGCGACGAGATCGAGGAGAAGCGCACCTACGTTGAGAGGAAGTGCGTTTGCCCTATGTGCGGCGCGATGAACACCAACACCGACGTCTGCGTTATCTGCGGCTCCGAGATCCCCGCTCCCGCCGATGATGCCTGCGATTGCGGCTGCGAATGCGGTGATGCATGCTGCGATGAGGAGAAGACCGATAAATAAGCCTTAGGCTTGATATCAGGACGCAAAAACGGCTCCGATTCTGAATCGGAGCCCCTTTCATATTCGGTTTGGCTCTTAAACTTATTGAAGCAAGCAGTTTATTTCTTGCCGAAATCCTTTATCGATTTGCCGCTCGTGTGCTCGATGGGCTTCCAGCAGGGCTTGGAAAACAGCGAGAGTATCGTTATCGGCAGATAGGTCGACATGTACAGCGGGAAGACGAAGACCGTTACGATCTTCATGAGCCAGTCTGCGTGGATCTGCTTCCATTCGGTCGCCGTGGTTATCGCGCCAACGAGGAAGAGCGCAACGTAACCCGAGAACAGCAGACCCGCAAATGCCTTTAATACCTCAACGTAGTCCATCCTGCCGGTGAAGAAGCTTACGAAAAGACCTCCCACGAAAACGAACTGGGCAACGATGCTGATAAAGTACGCCGGGGAAAGATTCATGAACATATCGAAGCAGGTGAAGCTTCCCGCAAGCATCTTCTTGATGAGCTTTCCGCCGTATTTAATCAGGAGCTGGAAATAGCCCTTGCACCAGCGCATGCGCTGATTCCAAGAGGTTTTGAACTTAACGGGCTGCTCGTCGTAAACGACGGCGCTTCTGCAATAACCTATCTTCTCATCCGAAAGCGCGCATTCAACGGAGAACTGGATATCCTCAATAAGGATATGGTAGTGCCATCCGCCGATCTTTTCGAGATAGGGCTTGCTTATCATAAAGCCCGTTCCCGATACCGCGCAGCCCGAATCAAGCGTCATGCGCGCATGATTGAGGTATTTGCTCTCGCGAAGGAACCAGAGCCCGCTGCAGGCTGCAATGAGGCTGTCGGAATAATTCTTGGTGTTTCTATAGCAGGTCGAAACGTTGTAGCCCTCGCCGAGCATATCGTTCATCGAGGTGAGAAACTCGCCGTCAACGATGTTGTCGGCATCGAAAATAACGTAGGCGTCCGCAAAATCTGGATCGTCCTGCTTGATGCGTTCAAACAGGAACTCAAGCGCGTAGCCCTTGCCGATCTCGTTTTTATTGAATCGCTCATACACCGTCGCTCCCGCGGCTCTTGCGAGCTCGGCGGTGTTGTCGGTGCAGTTATCCGCGCAAACAAAAACCTTTATAAGCTCCCTCGGATAATTCTGAGCGAATATGCTTTCTATGCATTTTTCAATTACGGACTTCTCGTTTCGAGCGCAGATAAGAATTGAAAAGCTGTTCTTTTTTTCGTTTTTCTTAGGTTTCCTTCTTCCAAGCCAAGCAACGAAAATGTATAGATATTGATACAGATAGCTCAGCGTGAATATTGAAAACAGTACTTGGACGAAAACGTTTATCGACTGCATAATACCCCCTTGGCATCGATAGTTAGGCGCATTCGGGATAAGCGAACGGTCTTTTCGGCTGCATTTGCCTTTTCAGGATACGGAGGCGGGCACTATTCGTGCCGCCTCCGATATAATGGCTGTCAGGTTTGCATCCGGCTCATTCGGCGATGGAATCAAGGCACAAATGCAGAGGATGCTGCCCGTCACGGTTTAGCGGTTGGCGCTGCGGTCGGGCTGCCCGACGGGATCGGCACAGGCTGCGGAGTCTTTGGCGCTGCGGTCGGCACTGGCGTGTTCG
>JAFZJT010000171.1 GCA_017553815.1 Clostridia bacterium | reverse complement strand
AATATTTCTGTTTCTTTTTTACCTTTAACATTTCCTGCTCCAAAACCTCCCAAAGCGCCCGCAACCAATTCATATACTTGAGCTGTTGTCTGCTATTGTCAACAAGTGCATCGTTAATCGATACCGCAGTTCTAAGTCTGATTGAATCTGCTGAATCGTCAAGTCCAAAGCTATATTTAAAATACCTATTAGTTTTTTCCTTCCCTTCAAAAACCGAAACCGGCTTTTGCTTGGTATGATTTGTAGTCAGATACATATTAAACAAACCTCCATTCATAAAGCAAGCACCTTTACAAAAAATTATTCCTATTATTTATGTGCTTGCCATTATGACAATATTCATCTGCCTTATAATCATTATATCATGATTGATTCCCGAAATCAATATATTTTTCAAAATTATTGTTGCTATATAGTAACATTCAAACTATGGTAAGCGTAACACAATTAATATTAAATCAACAAAACCGCCCCCTTTGACGAAAGCGGTTCCGTTAAAGCTATTGAACCTTTGCGTTAAGCTCAGCCCGCGATCTCCTCGGGGTAAACGCTTACGCACTTGCGGCCGCCATGCTTCGTTTCGAAACGAAGGATGCCGTCCACCTTTGCAAACAGGGTGTCATCCTTTCCGATGCCGACGTTGTTGCCGGGGTGGAAATGGGTACCACGCTGACGAACGAGGATGTTGCCTGCAAGAACGAACTGACCGTCCGCACGCTTGGGTCCGAGACGCTTGGATTCGCTGTCGCGGCCGTTGCGGGAACTACCAACGCCCTTTTTGTGTGCAAAAAGCTGCAGATTGATCCTGAACATAGTTCAAACCTCCTTCTTCTTAACTTTGAGATAATTATCGTATTGGGATTCGATGGAGCGAAGCCCACTAAGCATCACTCCGAGTATGAGCTCGGCCTTCTCGCGCTTCTCGGATTCCGCCGAATCGTCGATGATAAGCTCGAGCTTTCCGTCCGAAAGATCGACCCTGCACGGACAAGCTATGTTCTCCGTTATGCCGATGAGCGCGGTCTGGGTTATCGCGGAAACTGCGGCGCAGACTATATCCTCGCCGTGCTCGGCGTAGCCCGCGTGCCCCTTGGCGCGAAAGCCGACTATCCTCGCGCCGTTATACAGGACGGTGACTGTGGTCATATAACTACCTCTCAGCCGATGGAAAGGATCTTGACCTTGGTGTAGGGCTGACGATGGCCCTGCTTTTTGCGGTAATCCTTCTTGGGCTTATACTTGAAAACGATTACCTTCTTGCCCTTGCCATGCTCCAGCACCTCGCCCTTTGCGGAAACACCGGAGAGAACGGGCTTGCCGATCTCGATATCGCTGCCGTCTGCGATCATGAGAATATCGAAGCTGACCTTATCGCCAACCTCATTGTCGAGCTTCTCGACCATGATCTCGCTGCCGACCTCGACCTTATACTGCTTGCCGCCGGTTACGATGATTGCGTACATTATGCTTTTCCTCCTCTTACCAGTCTCGCCCTTGTGGTGCGCTCCTTTTTCAAGGCGCGGCTTTAAACCGTTTCGGAGCGGCTCGAAGAACTATGTTATCATTATTTTCGAGCAATGTCAAGCGTTTTTTGCCCGAATTTCATGTGTTTTTCATATAGGATTCACCAAAAGCGGCGAAAGCGCCAAAATGCGGGCGTTTGATCCGCCTTCAGCTGCCGTTTTTGCGTTTTATCAAGGCGATATGCAGAAAACCGGCTTCGCTCAAGCGCTTTGCCCAATCTGATGAGTGATCATGCGCTTCCGTGTTGGCTTCTGTTCGGAAAACCACAAAAAGCAACGCGAAAAGGATTGACAAAGTCAAAATCATACCGTATTATATAAAGAAAAATCTTAGGAGGGAAGATGAAGAGGAACGCACGCATCCTGCAAATTGCCGCAGCATGGTTTGCTTTGCTCTTTTTTTGCATCTCCTGCGCCGGTCGAAACAGCATCATCGTAGATGTGGATCCGATCGGCGTTTTAAGCGAAACGACGGTCAAGCCCGATCCGCGTTCGAGCGAGCCCGCAGAGGATTCGCAGCAGCCATCGCCGATTAATCAGACGGAGGATCCCGCCGCGAATCCGCATGCGAGGAGCGCGACCTTCATCGCCTGTGGAGACTGCATAGCGCACGATGCGGTCATCGCCGATGCTTTAAAGCGCGCAAACGAAAAACATCCCAATTACAATTTCTACGATATGTTCGCAGGCATCGCGCCGCTGATCGAGGCGGCCGACCTCTCCTATATCAATATGGAGGGCTGTGTCGGCGGGCCCGAGTTCGGCTATCGCGGCTACCCGAGGTTCAACGCTCCCAACGAGATCGGCACAACCTTTGCGGAGCTTGGCTTCGATGTGGTCAACATTGCAAACAATCACATGATGGACTACAACGAGGAAGGCTATGCAAACACGATCGCCTATTTCCGCACCCTGCCCTTCACTACCATCGGCGGCTACACCAAGCAGAATTACAACTGGGTGCGCATCGTTGAAAGAAACGGGATACGCATAGCTTTTCTCTCCTACCTCACGCGCATCAATCTGAACAATCTGCTGCCCGAAAGCAGCGAGTACCTGTTGCCGTTTGCGCTCGAAGAGGATATCACGCGCCAGGTCGGGATCGCTCGGGCAAACGCGGATTTCGTGGTCGTTTCGATGCACTGGGGCGTTGAAAACATTACCATGCCTAATGAGGAGCAAACGCGGCTCGCCAAACTCTTGGCCGACCTCGGCGCGGACGTTGTGGTTGGGAACCACACCCACACCGTTCTGCCCGTGGAGTGGATCACCGGCGAAAACGGCAACCGCACACTCGTTGCATATTCGCTCGGCAACTGCATCTCCACGATGCACTACACCGAGTATCTGGCGGGCGCGATGCTTTCGCTTTCCTTAAATATGTCCGATACCGGTGAAAAGTCGGTTTCGGATGTGCGCATCATACCGATCATCACCCATTACAGCCTGCAGCGGGACCAAGTTGCGCTCTATCTGCTCTCCGATTATAACGAGGAACTCGCAAAGCAGCACGGTTCAACGCTGAAAAACGATTTTTCCTACGAGCTGCTTCAGCGCTGCTATGATACGGTATCGGCGGAGTTCATGCGGTAAAAGGCTTGCGCGTCCTTGGGCAAAGGCTTGCGTTCTTCCATGCATGCCCCATATGCGGGCTCGGCGAGATTCGTATGCGCTGTGCCCAACACAGATACCCCGCACTAAAACAAAAACTCGGGCGATTTCGCTTTTGCGCGATCGCCCGAATCTTATTTATTCAAATGATATTCGCCGGAAAGCGGCGAAGCTGCCAAGCCTCGAGCTTCCGATCAATTCCCGCCCCTCTTGCGCGCTTTCACTATCAGCGCGCGGAAAACGAGGATAACGGCGAGAAGATACACAAGCGCGGGAGCGAGCTTATCATACAGAAGATAAAAGCCGGTTCCAACGGACTCTCCGTTTTCATTCAGCTCATACACTCCGCCGACCGCCATGGCGAGCAGAAACAGCGACGGGATAAGGAGCAGATTGCGTATGCCGCTCAAAACAAGCGCTCCCCTATGCTGCGGGTACTTCATCACAAACACCGCGAACACAACGATCATTGCGCTGGCGAGAACTCCGATCATCGCCGCGCTGGCGATACCTATGGTGCTGTTTGTTATCACCATGAGCAGCATGAGCGCACACGCGAAGATAAAGATACCGATCTGAATGCGGTTCATGCTCTTGAGCGCCCTGTCCGCTTCCGTTTGAACACGTTCCCGCTTTTCGCCGCCCATGCGCTCCACAAACAGCTTTTTCAGAGGCGGGTAAGCCAAAACCGCCGCGAGCAGCAGTGCGAGAGCTCTTGGAAGATATTCGGAGAACACAAGCACATAGAACCCGTCCGAAAGCACCGCGAGCGGAATCGACAGGAGCACGGCCGCCGCAGCAGCAAAGTAAACGCTGAAACTGCGCTTCGCGGCATTATTTCGGAAGCCCTCCGAGAGCCCCTGCGCGGCGTTTTCCATCAGCTCATTATCTTCAACGGCGCGCAAAGCCGTTTTAACGGCAATCGCGGCAAGCGTAACCGCGCCCGCTTCAAAAAGAAGCATCACCGCAAAACCGATGAACGGGCGGAAGAAGCCGTAGGAAATTCCGAGCATCGCGATATAGCCCGCCGCCGCGAGCAAAAGCGCAATCAGCGTAAGCGTTTCAAGCCTGCCCGAGCTGCGGTTTATCAGCGCCTTCACCTGCTTTTCCGTGCGCGTTTTCGCGCCCTCGGTCACGCTCTGCTCGCCCGTACTGCGCTCGCCCCTTATCAGCTCGTCGCAGGTGACGCCAAACATCTCCGCGATCGCGGGAAGCAACGAGATATCGGGCGCGGTCTCGTCCCGCTCCCAACGGCTCACCGCCTTGTTTGAAACGTTCAGCCTGTCGGCAACGTCCTGCTGGGTGAGGCCGTTTGCCTTTCTTAAAGCGGCCATGAATTGGCCCATCGATTTTATCGGCATTTTTGATTCCTCCTTGCCTTTGGTGCCGCCATTCTACAAAAGCGGGGCAAAAAATACCACCCCAAAGACCGAAAATCGCTCTCGGAAAACGAGAATTCGGGCAGTTTTGCGCAGTTTTTTGCGTTTTTGCCCGAATTCGGCGGATTGCCCCATTATACGGTACGGCAGGCACTAACCACACTTCTTTCACTTCAAAAACTCATACTCAAACAGAACCGGAACTATCTCGGAGTTGTAGTATTCTTTTACCAGTGTCTTTAAGCCGGCGAGCGCAGTGTGCAATTCAACATTATCCCAAACCGTGGCTCCAGTCACTTCGTTAATATATGACGTATCAAGTTCGGCAAATATCTGATAAACACCGTATGTCAAGACCGGATTATAGTTATCTGCTTTCTTCGCCCATGCGAGAACCGTTTCCCATTGCTTCAGAATATCTTTTTCTTTCTTTCCGACCACAAGCCCCTTAATATCACGCAGAGCGATCGTTTCCCCGTTTGTGCCGTCAAGGCAAAGCTCATTACGGTAAAACCGTCCATCGCTTCCCGTAAACGTACGCATATGATTCTGCATTTCCACGCAAGTAAAAAGCAGGCACTTCATAAGGAATTGATTGAGCCCCCCCGCAATATTTTTGTAATATTTCTCGGCTCCATCTGCGGATTTCATGATCCGAGCGCGCTCCGTCCATGCCCTGTTATACGTGATATACCGCGATGCACAGAACATGGGCAACTTTTCAAGATAGTTATCTTTGCGCAGGAAAAAACCATGCGCATTATAAAGTGCAGTCGTTAAAAGACTTGCGTGAATGTCCGGATTATCAAATCCCGACGTATCGATTGTCATATAAGCTATAATGTTCTCATTAAGACGAGGAACAACACGCCCCTTTGGCAGGCATTCATTCCCATCAAACCCTAATACAACAGTTCCATCTATGTCGCTCTCAAAGGTTCTTTTGTCATAATATACTTTGCTGTAAAGCGTATAGATGCGGCGGACATCAATGACACCGTAATGAACCAAGCATTGATCTTTTTCATCAATGTCAAAAGCCTGTAACGAGATTTTCTTAATGCTTGCATCCACATTTGACCATAGAGCGACCATAATACAAGCATCAATATTCGTGTGAAAATGCCGCCTGTTGAATGCGAAACCGTCCAAAAAATCCTTGTCAATCAAGTGTTGCGCTTTCCAGTACTTGACCGGGGAATAAACGATATAGCTGTCCGTTGGTTGACGCAGATAATACTTGAAACCAGACCAAATAAAGGCATTACCCAAATCATTTGAAGCCGTTCCCTTTACTTCCTTTTTCATTTCAGCGACAACATAGCTTTGTTTCCACGATGAAGATTTAGCACCGACACCCTTTTTCTGATGCTCTATGCTTGTAGTTTCCGCATAGGGGGGATTCTCAAACAGAATAATCGTACATTTAGGGTTATCAATGTACTGTCTGATGATTGGATTCTCTAAATACTCTTTACTCAAAGCATCCGCGCCTGTTACAAGTCCGGCATTGAATGTTTCCGCCGTTTCAATAGGCGGAATAATATGCCGCACTTTTGCGCCAAACAATTCCTGAAGCACCTTGTATTCGTAGTATTCTACTGTAGAAACAATGCAATGTGAAAGCTCGTCGTCCGTCATGCCTGCTTCAAGGTTTCCCGTTCCGGCGCATCTGTCAATAATGACATAGTCATATCCGGCAGGAACGCGGGCGATTGCAGAGCGCACCAATTCAAGAGATTTTTCGGCATAAAGCTGATGAGTATAAAATGCGCCGAGATTCTTTTTCTGCAAAGTATCGTTTAGTTTATCCATCAAGTAATTGAACTTGATATTTGTCTGTCCCGTGTATGGATAGATGTATTCCGCAAAATGAGTTGGATTGCGAATCTCCCCGATTGTTTTATGCTTGCCTGTATCGTCGCCTAAAAAGTCCTCTTTCCGTGCCGTAGGAACCTTCTTGTAAAAAGATGTAGCCCAACCAACGATACAGTTTTCATCAATATGTATCTTTGTATAGTTGCATTCTTTGAGCAGGACAACGATTTTCTCCGCATCAAGCGGGCTGTCATAATGCAGGACTGTTTCAGCATCGCCACCAATAAAGCCGCTATTATCTTTTGACGCACCGCCGGAATACAGCTTTTCAATATCCGACAAATACGGCGCAGAGCGGTACAGCCATATCGTGGTTGCGTTTACGTCAATAATCAAAATATTCGCCGGAACAGGCTTGCCCTTTACCCGCATCGCAGACAGATATTTAATGCACTGAAATAGTACGGCATTCAAATCCGTAACGTGCAATTTGAACTCGAGCAGATTACCATTGATAACCCCGTCATTATTATCTGCAAGTATTTCTTCAATATCCAAAGCAGGATTGACACGTGGCAGAAAGACCTTGTAGAATTCCAGCTGTCCATCCCGTTCAAAACTATATTTATCCATTACTCAAGATCCTCTCTGTCAAATAATCTCAAATCTATCAGATAGATAACGCCAGCCTCATTCCCCCGCAAACGGCTCCATCATAACGTGGAAGCCCCTGCGCTCGCGCTTCATATCCACGAGCAGCCTCAAAAGCGCGGTCCAACGCCCGCCGAGCGTTTCGGCGAGCTTGTCGGTGTTCACAAGGATAACGCCGATCTCCTCGGTGCTCTCTGTCAGCATATCGTGGAGCGCGTCGAGGTTTCTGCCGTACCACTCTGGAAAATCGAGCGCGCGCGCGAATTCATCGTGCATATCCTGCGCGGAGGTGATCCTGTTTCCGTCCAAAAATACCGTTTTCATCCGTTTGCCTCCCCATAGAGCAGAGTGAAATGCTCATAATGATCCGAAGTATAATAAATCAGTCCGTCGTTTGAAAAAACTATGCGTTTACTGCCGCGCCCGTTCTTTCCGAGCGTTCCGATATCGCATTCGGTGTATTTGCGCCCGTTCTTTTCGGCAGCAGCCCCTCGTAGTTTCCGAAATAATCGCCGCCGATGCACTTGCCCGGCGCATACGGCTCAAGGCTTCCGCCGCTCCAGCCCAGTGCCTGCGCATCCTTCTTGGTGATGTAGTTGCTCGGCAAATGCCCGTATAGATGAATGTAGAGCGCCACCTCGTCCTTGCCGTCGTAGATGCCGTCCTCGGATACGGGCGGCTCGGTCACGGCAGGCTTGGGCGTGGCGGTCGGCTTGGGCGTGGCCGTGGGCTTGGGCGTTGCCGTAGGCTTGGGAGTCGCCGTCGGTTTCGGCGTTGCCGTGGGCTT
>JAFZJT010000170.1 GCA_017553815.1 Clostridia bacterium | reverse complement strand
CCTCCACGGGCGAAACCTCTGTCGTTATCATCGCCGCCGCTCGATTAAAGAACGAATCGGAGCTTGTTTCGCGCCTTGTTTCGGGCATCGCGGGAATAAAGAGCATCGTGCTGAATCTCAATCGCGAAAGATCGAGCGTCATAATGGGAAAAAAGAGCTTTTTGCTCTGGGGAGAAGGCTCGATAAACGAGCGCATCCTCGGCATGGATTTCTCCGTTGCCGCCGAAAGCTTTTTGCAGGTAAACCATGCGCAGACCGAGCGGCTCTACTCCTATGCGGTCGATTCGCTCGCGCTGAACGATACGGACGACGCCGCGGATCTCTACTGCGGCATCGGCACGCTTTCGCTCATCATGGCGAAGCGCGCAAACAGCGTTATCGGTATAGAATACGTTCCGCAGGCGATAGATAACGCGAAGAAGAACGCCGAAAGAAACGGCATCCCAAACGCCGATTTCCTTTGCGGCGCGGCGGAAAAGCTGCTGCCCGAGCTCGTTAAAAGCGGCAGGCGCGTTTCAAAGCTCATGCTCGACCCGCCTAGAGCGGGCGCAATGAAGCCCGCGCTCGACGCCATCATAAAATGCGCACCCGAGCGCATCGCATACGTTTCTTGCGACCCCGCAACGCTCGCCCGCGATTGCAGAATCCTTGTAAACGAGGGCGGGTATGTGATACAATGTATTCAGCCGTTCGACATGTTTCCGCAGACGGAGCACGTGGAGACGGTGGTGCTGATGTCGCGCGGATTGAAATTATATAGGCTATAGCGTTTGGCTATAGTTTCTTGTTTTGGAAATATTGAAATTATTATAAAAAGAAGGGTTAGCTTGTGATCACTTCATATCAAAACAGAATTTATAGAGGTATTTCATTAAAGTATAAAGAATCGCCATTTGTGGTTTCTGCAATGCGAAAAAATGAAATAGCATACCTTGAAAATGTTTTTTCAGAACACTATAGTGAAGAAAAGCTTGACAGTTACAAAGAAAAGATGTTTTCATTACCCAAATCTGATATTGATTTCTTCTTCAATGTAAATCATTTATCTGCTTGGGGCTGGTTTCTATCGATAATTAATATAGTTGTTAAAGCCAAGAAACAAAAAGAACTTCTTAATAGCATTCAGTATCCATCAGTGATTTCTGCATTTGAAAACCTTGTATTATCAGATTTGGAATCCCTACCAGAGAGAATATTTGAAATGACCGTTGACATTTTTTCTATCAATGATGAAGACGACGATTTCTTACATCGAGCTACTTCATACACAAATGTATGCTATATGGTATTTGGCTTTGAATACTTTCAGCACATTAATTATGATTTGCGTACGGATGGGATGAATTACAATCCATTTCCGACGATGGTAATGGATTGGACGGAAAATGTAGCGATTGCAAATGAATTCTCACAAAATGGGGTGGTTGTTTCGATAGAATACGATAAGTATATACAGCTTTTATATGATGAATGGTATAAATTTAAAGTTGCTGCGCATATCGCTTCGACCACACCTGGCTTTACACCATATTTTGATTACCATAATCTTTTTGCTAAGAAAAACACTAATATGCAGAGACAGAAAGGTGTTGTCTTGTTTTGGCCATGGGAATATACAATTGGTGAGTTGGAGAAAAACGAACTTGGAAGAAAAATAGGTTTTCAAGTCATTAAGCTCCTTAAAAATGATACTTGAATATTCGATTTCCATATCGGATTCAATGTGTTAAGAAGGAATTAAAGGGCGATACCCCGAAGGAGAATGGTTGAATGATGATGCTTAAAAACGTTCTGAGCGAGCTTGTGGATAAATATCGCTTGAAGCTAACCGTTGATGATAGCAAAGCGGTTCTATCCGATCCAAAGACGGGGGAGCAAATTGACGTTTATGAGGAAAAATACTACCCCAAAAAGTATTTCTCCACCGGCTCAGAGGATGACGTTTACGTTCAATACATCGTTTGCTTCTCCACTCAACACAGGCATATTGATGATTTGAGTGAAGTGCCGGAGTATATCGAGTCGATATTAACGGATGAAGTGCTTCCGATCGAGTTTTATCTAAACGGGGAAAGACGGTTTGGCGGCGAGATAAAAAGGGCGGATTTTGACGGACTTTCAGCGGAGTTTTTGGCTGCTTACTACGGATACTCCGTTGAGGATATTTCACGGTATGAATACGAGATCCACAGTTGGTCCGGACGGTATAATACCGGGCGCAAAAGGATCGAATAGCATTTCGGTTTGCTTAATAGGGAAAATGATAAACATTAACGAATACGTAACAAGTCTTATTACGGAGTGCCGCGCCGCTTTCGGCGAAAGGCTTATTTATCTCGGCCTGCAGGGCAGCTATCTGCGCGGCGAGGCACACGAGAACAGCGATATCGATATAATGCTTGTTCTCGAATCGCTTACCGTCGAAGATATGGATGCATATCGGGCGGCGCTCAAAAGGATGGGGCATTTTGATAAGTCCTGCGGCTTCATCTGCGGCAGGGACGAGCTATTGCGCTGGAGTCCTTTGGAGGTCTGCCAGCTCAGGCATACGACGAAGGATATCATCGGTTCGCTCGATTCGCTTCTGCCTCAGGCTTCGCGCGAGGATGAGATAAACTATGTCCGGTTCAGCCTTGGAAACCTCTATCACGAGCTTTGCCACCGCTATATCCATGCCGAACGAAGCAGGAACGAGGCGGCGTTTAGAAGGAGCTGCAAGGGGCTGTTCTTTTTGATACAGAATCTGCACTATCTCGAGAGCGGCGAGTTCATATTAAAAAAGAGCGAGCTTCGCGAGCGGGTCTCTATTGATGACGGAGAGATGCTCTCGATGGCGGAGCTTGAGGACGGCTTTGATTTCGACAGGGCGTTTGCCGCCGTATTCTGCTGGTGCAAGAAGGCTTTTATTCGCATCGAAGCGACGGAACGCGCGAATAATGAGGTCTGAAACCCATGCTTGATTTAAATAAACTCAGCAGCAAATACCTTGCGCGAAGGATGAGTGAGCATGACGCCGATAGCATACTCACGCTTTGCCGTGGCAATACACTTTTTTATGAATACGCAAACGCAGAGCCGACGGTGGAACAGGTGCTCAACGATTTGCGCATAACGCCGCCGGGCATCGATATAAAGGACAAATACTATATCGGCTTTTACGCCGGCGAAAAGCTTGTTGCCGTGATGGACCTTATCGACGGTTTTCCCGAGAAGGATATTGCGTTCATCGGCTTTTTTATGATGGCGGCGGAGCTTTCGGGGCGGGGCATCGGAAGCGAAATAATTGCGGAAACGGCGGAATATCTGCGCTCCATCGGCATGAGCGCGATAAGGCTCGGAATAGACGCCGAGAATCCGCAGTCGAATGCATTTTGGAGAAAAAATGGATTTAAAGCAATAAAAGAAGTCGATAACGACGGGCAGTTGATAGTTTTGGCCGAAAAAGCTTTGATTGACGGCTCAAATGTACTATAATGCTATCGGACAGTACGGAAAACGCAACCATGCTCCGTATAAATTGCATTCATAGGAGGTATAATATGGGATTTCGCGAATGGATGAAGGAAAGGAAGAAAAAGCACCAGCAGGAGCGTATGGAAAAGCGTCGGCAGGAGGAGCTTGCCGAGCGCAGCTTCAATCTGGCAGGCAATAATTCGGGCTTGACGGTGGACCCCGCTGATATTAACCCGCCCGAGACCCGCTTTACGGACGAGTATCGCGAGTTCCTCGAAAAGCAGGAGGCCGCCGCGGCGGCCAAGGCCGAAAGGCTCGCGCAGGAGCGCCTGAACGAGGAGCTTGAAGCCGATATCGCGGCCAAGGCCGAGGACAACTAAACTACGTAATAGTTCGCTCGCAATGTGTACAAGCGTTATAATCAACAAGAATAAAACCTTCGTGGGTTGGAATCTCGATCTAAGCGATATGGAATACCGCGTTCGTCCGAATGAAGGCGGCGTATTCATCGAGATAAACGACGCGAATGAAGGCTGGCTCCCGCTTTTCGGCGCGAATTCCCGCGGCGATTTCGTCGGGATGCCGACCTGCTGGCCGCATGACGAACGGAGCGACCCGTCGGGCGAGGGGCATAACATCATCATGCTCGATATCGACCTGCTGCTCCAAAGGAAAACCCTGCGGGAGATAAGGTCCATTGCCGAAAACGAGCCCGTTTTCAGCATGCCCGGCCTAACCTTTATGGGCGCGCTTTCCGATGCCGATGGAAATATGCTTCATATAGTTCCGGGTCAGGGCGTGCGCTATTATGAAAAGCCCGAATACGCCGTGCTGACGAACTTTTCGCCGTTCAAGCAGCCCAATGGGGAACATCCTTGGATGGGGGGTGACCGATATGAAAAGGCCGAAGCCATGCTGAAAAGCGCGAAGGCCGATTTCGGCGTTGAGGATTGCTTCGCGGTGCTGAAAGCGGTTTCGCAAACGGTTTGCCCGACCGTAGTGTCGATGGTTTTCGACGTTTCGGAGAGAAACGTCCATTGGTGCGAGAACCGAGAATGGGAGCGCGTAAAAAGGGCCGTTATTGGCTGATGCCGCTTCCCGATACAATCCGAATAATGAGAAAAACGAGAGCACTTATCCGCGCTCGTTTTTGGTTTATTTAACTATATTTATCACCCATCTGCCGCTCTTAACGAGCACTAAGCCCAGCGCGCATTTGATCAGCTCCGTGGAGGTGACGATGATATACATGGGAATGATGGCAATTTGGGTGAATTTACTGAGCACGAAAACGAGTGGTATGCATATCAGCCAAACGAAGCAGCTGTCGAAGAGCATAGTTATGCGCGTTTGCCCGCCCGAGCGCAGAGTGAAGTAGCAGGCGTGCGTGAACGCCATGAAGGGCATGAATGCGGCCGATATCCGAAGGAAGCTTGAAGCAAGAGAGCGCACCTCGTCCGAAGTGTTGTAAAGCCTTGGGATAAAGGGCGAAGCGGCGGCGAGCATAACGCCGAAAAACAGGCAGGTGAATACGCTCAGCGCGATTATCTTTCGGTCGGTATCGCGCGCCTCATCGAGCTTGTTTGCGCCGAGAAGATTGCCGACGATTATGCCGATGGATGAACCTATGGACATGAAAACGATGTTGAATAGGTTGGAGACCGTGCTCGATATGTTCAGCCCCGCAACGACCGAAAGACCGCGCGTGGAATAGCGCTGATGAAGCGTGGTCATGCCGAGCGACCACAGCGTTTCATTGAGAAGCAAGGGCATTCCCTTGAAAATGATATCCCTTGCAAGTCGGCGAGGTACGCGCAACGAGCGGTAAAGCCCCGAGAAGAACGCGAACTTGGCCGTATGCCTATGCGCCCATGAAACGATGATGATAAGCTCCGCAAAGCGTGAAACGACCGTTGCAACCGCCGCGCCGCGAACGCCGAGAGCAGGCAAACCGAGCTTTCCGAAAATCAGTATGAAATTTAGGATAAGGTTCAGCACGACCGCCGTGCCGCTCGCAACCATCGGCACGAAGGTCTGCTTGGCTTCGCGCAGCGATGAGGCATAGCATTGGGCGATAGAGTGCGGAAAAAGCCCGATCAGGATTATGAAAAGATAACTCCTACCGAAATCAAGCGTTGCGGCAAGATCGCCATCGGAGCTTCCCTGATGCAGAAACAGGCCGAGCAGGGGACTCGCGAAAAAGCCGAGTATTATAAGCGAAACGGCGGAGATGAGCGCGCAGGTAAGAAGCTTGAACCTGAGCACGTGCCGCATCCCGTCCGTGTCGCCCTTTCCCGCGTACTGCGCGCCGAAGATGCCCGCGCCCGACAGCCCGCCGAAGACGGTCAGGTTGAAAACGAAAACGAGCTGATTTGCTATGGCAACGCCGATCATCTGCTCCGTGCCGAGTCTTCCGACCATGATATTGTCGAGCACGGTCACAAACTGCGTTATGCCGTTTTGTATCACGATAGGAACGACTATCAGGAGCACGGCCTTATAGAAGGCTTTTGTGCCAATGTATTTTTTCAAAGCGTCGATCAATGCGAAGCTCCCCCGAAAGAAAAAGCGATAACCGCTTTTATGAATACGGATAGCATATCATATCGCCGCGGCTATTGGAAGAAGCGAAGGCCGAATTTAGGAAATATAATCAAAAGCGGTTTTGTTTATCGATTTCGGGAATGCGTACCTGATCAAAACTTTATTTCCGGCATTTCAAGTTTTTTTAAAAAAACTGTATACAACGGATCGAAAATGTGATAACATATATGTATCGCGTAAGCAGAGTGAAAATTCGCCCGATGCTGAACGATAAGTTTGTTTACGAAAGGAAGCATGGCTATGAAATGCCCGAATTGCGGAAATCCTATTGAGGGAAACTCTCTGTTCTGCACAAACTGCGGAGGCAGGCTCGATAATATCGACGCTGCGTCGAATGAAGGCAGCTTTTCCGAGACCGCACAAAGTGCCGAGGCTCCGCTTGATAACTTGAATCCGCCCGAAACGCCCGCCGCGCCCGCGTATGTGAACACAGCTGCGCTCGCTAAAAAGCCCCAAAGAGCCGAGCCCGCAGCCCATGCTCAGAAGGGAGCGAAAAAGAAAAGGGATATGGCTCCGTGCAGGCCGCTTTCGACCTGGGGCTTTATCTGGAGAACGCTTCTGTTCTGTATCCCTGTCGTGAACCTGATCTTCCTGTTCGTTTTCGCTTTTGCCGACGGAATAAACGAAAACAGCCGCTCCTACGCAAGAAGTTGGCTCATTCTGATGCTTGTTGGCGTTATACTCTTTGTTATCGGTGCCGTGATCTGTTATATCTTCAGAGATCAGATAACCGACTGGTTCGTGAGGTTCTCGGAAAACCTCAGGACTCTTGCGAAATGATCGATCGGATCATAGGCTTACAATGCGCCTGCTTCGTGCGGGCGCTTTTCGTTTGATAGAAGGATAAGAACACGCCCAAGCGGGATTGACAGAGCGGCGCAAAAATAGTATCATGATAGGAAGCGACGGCGGCAAAGATGCTGCGCCGCAATTCATAATTGGAGTTAAAAATGCATCCGTATATAGAATTATTCGGCCTCAAGATACCGAGCTACGGCCTGATGATGGCGCTTGCCTTCATTCTTGCCATACTGCTCAGCTATTTTAGGGCAAAAAAGGCGGGGAAGAACCCAGACACGATACTCGACCTTGCGATAGCCGCGATAATCATCGGCCTTGCAAGCGCATACCTTCTCTATGTTTTCGTCACTTATCCGCTGAGCACCATCTGGAACAGCATCAAGGACGGCAGCTTCTCCGTGTTCAAAAGCGGCGGCCTCGTGTTCTACGGCGGCGTTATCGGCGGCGCTCTTGCCGTTATAGGCTATCTCAAGCTCATCAAAAAAGAGCGCGTTTGGGATTACTCGGCGATAATCGTGCCTTCAATACCGCTCGCCCATGCCGTGGGCAGGGTGGGCTGCTTCCTTGCGGGCTGCTGCTACGGCAAATGCGTGGATACGCCCATCTCGGTCATCTACAAAAACCCGATCGGCGGAGCGCCCGTCGGCGTTTCCGTTTTCCCGATACAGCTGATCGAATCCGCATGCAATCTCGTTGTTTTCGTGATACTGATGATCTACGTCGGAAAGCAGCTCAAGCGGGGCAGCGTTCTGTTCCTCTACATGATCCTCTACGGCATAGAGCGCTTCGTGCTCGAATACTTCCGCTATGATGAGATTCGCGGCATCTTCCTCGGTCTGTCAACATCCCAATGGATAAGCATAGCGATGGTCGTTATAGGCGTCATCGGCATGGCCGTGATGTATAAGCGCGAAGGAAGAAGCATGCTCGCCACGGTTGGAGCGCAGGACGGCGGCAATATTATCGAAGCCGCTGCGGAACAAGCTAAAGATACGGAAGGCTCAGCGGAAAGCGTCGAGCTTGATGCCTCGGAAGAAACCGAAGCTTCCGATGAAAATGAAAACGAATGAGCCGACTTTTCCGAAAACCAAAATACGCCGCTCCCGAAAAAACGGGGACGGCGTATTCTTATAGTTAAGCGGCTATTCATCATCCTCGCCAGCGCCGAGCGCATACGAGCCCATTGGATCGACTCCGAGTATCTCGTGGGGCTGCTCGCCGTCGGCGGGAAGCTCCTCCACCTTGTTGAGCGCGCGAAGTATCTGCTTCGTGCGCACGCCAACAAGCTTGTCAAGATCGGCGTTCGCTTTGTCGAGCGCTTTTTTCGTGCTTGCGAGCACGTCGTCAAAGGTCTTGAATTCCTTTTTGATCCGCGCAAGTATATTCCAAACCTCGCTTGAGCGCTTCTGTATGGCAAGCGTTCTGAAGCCCATCTGAAGGCTGTTTAAAAGCGCTGCCATAGTGGAAGGACCGGCAAGGTTGATTCGGTACTTTGCTTGAAGCTGCTCGATGAGCCCCATGCGAACGGCTTCGGCATAAAGCCCCTCGGTGGGGAGGAACATTATCGCGAAATTCGTGGTGCGCGGCGGGTTGATGTACTTGTCGTGGATATCCTTGCCGAACTTCATAACGGATTCGCGAAGCTGCTTTTTTGATGTTTCGATCGCGGCGGCGTCGCCCGAATCATAGGCGTCGCAGAGCCTGATATAGATATCCGAAGGGAACTTGCTGTCTATGGGAAGGTACACGGGCGAGCTTCCGTCATTGGGCAGCTTTATCGCGAATTCAACGCGCTCGTTTCCGCCCTTGCCCGAATCGAAGTTAAGCTCGTACTGTTCAGGAGCGAGCACCTCGCCGAGGATCGCGCCAAGCTGTATCTCGCCGAGAGTGCCGCGCGTTTTGACGTTTGAAAGCACCTTTTTAAGGTCGCCCACGCCGCTTGCAAGCGCCTGCATCTCTCCAAGCCCCTTGTATACCTCCGTAAGCCGCTCCTCAACGCGCTTGAAGCTCTCGCCAAGGCGCTCGTTCAGCGTTTGCTGAAGCTTTTCGTTTACCACGCCGCGTATAGAATCGAGCTGGGTCTCGTTGGTCTCGCGCATTACATGAAGCGCGCTCTCTATCGAGCGAAGCTGCTCGGCACAGGTGGATTCAAAGCTCTTGAAGCGCTGTTCGGCCTTGGTATTCTCATTCAAAAGCTGGGTGCTCATGCCCTCAAGCTTTTCAACGATGCTCCGATTCATGCTCTCCTGCTTATAGGTAAGGCCGTCGTTGAGAGCATCCGAGCTCTGCTCCATTAGCTTTGAGAGCGAATCCATGCGCATGGAGATGCTCTCGCCGAGAGTGGAGCGCAGATCGAGGATATCCCGCGCGCTTTCGCCGATCGTGGCCTCGAGCTTGATGGACAGGCGCTTCTCCACCTCGTTCATCGCCGTATACAGCTTCTCAAGCGAAGCATCGCCTGAATGCGAGCGCTTTAAAAGCAGATAGATAAGAAGCGCGGCCGAAACGGCGAGCGAAATAAGCGTAAGCACGAGCAGGATGATAAACTGATAGTTTTCCAAGCGAGAACACCTCCTGAATTGAGAAATGCATTTGAAGCCGATTCAAAAAAAGCCGCATGAAGCGGCTGATATCGATTGCAGAACCGCTCCGCGCCATGCTGAT
>JAFZJT010000169.1 GCA_017553815.1 Clostridia bacterium | reverse complement strand
TGTAAACCCAAAAACAGAAAAAAGAAAGGGACTGTTGCATGCATTTTGCTTGCTTGTGCAACAGCCCCAGCATATTCTCTCGCTCTGGAAAACGGTTTGCTTGACGGGAAGCACCGATTCAACGTCAAATATGACCTCGCGGAGCACTTTATCAAACGCTCGGCAGAGGATGGCAGAGGAATGTCTATCACGTTGAATATGTTCGTGTATGACTGCTTGGAGCCGATCAAACCGAGCATCATCGCAGATGGCAAAATACAGAGCTACCTTCCCGATGATATCGATGAGCTTACAGAGATGGTTTATTTGGTTCATAATGAGACAGGGGTCGATCAAAAAAGCCTTACCGAGTGTCGCCGTGATGCAGAGGATCATATCAAGGCAGGGACTGCGTTTCTGTGGAAGGACGGACAGGGGCATTGCGTGGCAAGCTGCAGATACGTTCCAAACGGCGATGTGGCTTCAATTACGCTTGTTTTTACGCGCCCCGAATATCGGAGAAGGCATTACGCCGAAAACCTTGTGTATCAAGTGACGATGAGGGCAAAGGACGCGGGATATGTTCCTATTCTTTTTACGGACGCGGATTATGTGGCTTCAAACGCTTGCTATGAGAAAATCGGATATGTACTCAGGGGCAAGCTCTGTACGATCGGATAAATGATATTTTCCCGTTTATCGGTTATTAAAAGCGCTTTTCTAAATGAGGACGCATTCTTCAAAAGAAGGAGCGTCCGCTTTGCTTCGCTCGCGTTTTTTCGATTGACACGCGCGGCGAAAAGATGGTAAAATCAATCCGAGGCGAAAAGCCAAACCTATTTGAGAGGATACCCATGCCCGCCACCTCCATCATAAAGGACAGCGCCCTCTTCGGATACACCCCCGTTGAGGACAGCTTCATACTCGATAAGCTCTCCGAACTTTCAGGCGACGCCGTGAAGGTTTATCTTTACGCGCTCATGCTCGCGCACAATGGCGTCGGCGCGGCGGATGAGCTGCCGCTCGCGCTTTCGATGAGTGAGGAGCGGGTGACTGCCGCCTATTCGGAGCTTGAGAAGGCGGGCGCGGTGCGCGTTATCTCGGGCGAAAACGGAAGCTTCGCCGTGCAGCTCATAAGACTTACCGGCGGCGAAACGGCGCTCTCTGCAGCCGAGGCAAGGCGCTATTCTTCGCTGATAGAAAAGCTTCGCGGCGTGCTCGGAACTCGTAATTTTTCCGGAGCCGATCTGCGAAAGATCTACGACTGGATCGAGATCTTCCGCTTCGAGGAGGACGCCGCCGTTGAGATCGTTCGGCACTGTATCCTCGTTAAGGGCGCGCGGGTGCATATAAACTATATGGACGCCGTTGCAAAGCGCCTTGCTGCGGACGAGCTGCATACGCTCGACGATGTCAGGCAGAATTTCGAGCGCGAAGCACGGCTCTCGGGCGGCGCCGGCGCGATTTTGAAGCATTGGAACAAGCGAAGAAGCCCCACCGACGATGAGCTTGCGCTCTACGAAAAATGGTGCGGCGAATGGGGCTTCACCGACGAGGCGATCGCGATTGCCGCCTCATCCGCAGGCTCATTCGGCAATCCGAGCTTCAAGCTGCTCGACTCCATCCTTTCGGACTATCGCGAGAGCGGCGGTGTGGATGCCGAGAGGCTCCGCGAGCTGAGCCGTGAGCACGATATGATCGAGGAGCTGATGCGCGAAGCGCTGATGCGCGCGGGAATAAAGAGCAAAACCGCAAATATGCGAAATAAATTCACGCTCTGGGTGCGCGATTACCGCATCGAGCGCGAGCAGATACTCTATGCCGCCGAGCTTTCCGTCAATAAACACAATTCCTTCGCCTATATGAACGCGCTTGTGACCGATTGGCACGATCGCGGCATAGCGGGCTACGCCGCCGCGAAGGAGGACGCCGAAAAGCGCTCCGCCGAGGCCGCCCGCCCCGAGAACGCGGCGAAGGGCAAGCGCGTGAACCGCGCGCTCGGCTATAAGCAGCAGCATTATTCAAAGGAGCAGCTCAAGGCGCTCGGAATAGATTTCGGAGAGGACGTTTATACAGAAGATGAAGATTAGATCCGCCGCATTCAACCAGGCGCTCAAAAACGAGCTGAACGACCGAAGGCTTCGCATCGCGCGGCTGAAAAAGGAGCGCGAAAACGAGGTTTATTCGCGCATACCCGAGCTGAAAAAGCTCGATGAGGAAACCAAAAAAGCGGCCTACGATATGGGAAGAGAGCTCATGGGAGCTGAGGACGCAAACGCGCTCGGAGCCGCCGCCTCCGCCGCGATCGAAGAAAGGCTCGCGCAGCATGCTCGCATACTTCGCGCGCACGGCTATCCCGAAAACTACCTCGATCCCGAGTATATCTGCCCCGACTGCCGCGACACGGGGCGCATAGGCGACGAGCTCTGCCGCTGCGTGACCCAGCTCGCCGTGAACACGGTTTTTGCGGATTCGGGCATCGACCGCGAAAAGCGCTTCGAGCGCTTCGACCTCGAGCTTCAAAAGGATCCAAGGCATCGCGCCGCAATGAAAAAGATCCTCGATCACGCAATAGCGTACGCCGACGCCTTCCCCGAAAACGAGAAGCCCGACCTATTGTATTTCGGTCTGCCGGGCGTTGGAAAAACCTATCTTTTAAACTGCATCGGCGCGCGCGTGCTCGAACGAGGCTATTCGGTTCTGAAAATAAACTCCTACGAGCTGATACAGCTCACGCTCGACAATCTGCGCGCGGAGCCCGACGCAAGGCCCGATTTCACCCTGCCCGACCTTCTTATTATCGACGATCTCGGCACCGAGCCGATGATTCCGAACATCACCATCGAAACGCTTCTTTCGATACTCTGCCGCCGTCAGGACTCGGGAAAGCCGACGCTCTTTGCAACCAATCTTTCGCTTACTTCGAGCGATCCGCACGAGCAGACGATGCAGGACTTTTACGGCGAGCGCTTCTCCTCAAGGCTCATGGCGCCGCGGATAGTCAAGCTTCAGGCGGTACTGACCGAGAACGTTCGGCTCAGCATGTGATGCGGACTCAAACGGATAATAAGGAAACGGCGGAGCGCTTGCCCCGCCGCTTCCTTATGTAGGAGGAAAAACACAAATCTTCGCTTTGTTTACACTCTGCCCTCGCCCTCATTTCGTTCCGCACTGCATACTATGCCCCCGCGCGCGAAGCCGTGCATACTTAGTCGTGGCGCGTTCCCTCTTCAGCGGAAATGCCCATTGCCGCGTTCGCACGCTCAAGCGCCTGCTCGAGCATACCTATGCGCGCCTCGAATTCATAGACCTTGCCCGCAAGAAGAGAAAAATTCTGGTTCAGGCAGTTCTCGTTCGCCTTAACGTCCTCATCATGCTTCTGCGCGTCCTCGTTCTTTGCGCGCTCCGACGGCAGATAGATATAATAAAGCGCTCTCATATCCATAAATTTTACCTCATTCCGTCAAAAAAGCTCATTCCGTTCTGCGGCGAAGCCCCATCTCAAGCTCAACGCCGCCCTCAAGCTCGAAGAAGCCGCCGTTCAAATTTGAAAGCGTCAGGCTCAAGCAGCGTCCCTCGTTGAAAACCGGAAGCTCCGTCACCCTTGCTCCCCCGTCCTTCCTAAGCGGCGCATAATAGGCGCTCGTTTTGCCGTCCAGCTCGAGCTCGACCTTTATCCCGTCGCCCCTGCCGCGAAGATAGAGCATCCTCGGGCTCTTTATCGCCGCCTTGTCGCCAAGGTCGGTGTACGGCGTTCGCCAGAAGGCTTCGATCGGCTCGCCGTCGTAGCTCGTTGACGCGCCGAACTCATAGAGTATGCGCTTTCTATTTATCATGATAAGCTTTCCGCCTATCGCGGCAAGCTCGCTTATCTCAAAGCCGTTTCGGCGCATATACTTGCGCTCCTCGAGGTCGTAGACCATCATCTCGTCGTCCATGCCGCTCGTATAGTTGAAATAGAGCTTGCCGCCAACCGTCACGGCGCGGCATTTTGTAAGCTCCGCCCGCGCCATTATGCCCTTTATAAGGCGCATATCTGGGCAGGGGCGCACGGTCACGCCGTTGTAATAGTAGAGCCCGTCGCGGGTCACGAAATAGAGCATATCGCCGTAAACGGCTATCGAGGTGTGCTTTGTTGTAAGCATATCCGCATCGATATGCTCTATCGTGTAGTTCGAGGGTCTATCGCCTATAAGCCTGTAAAGGCTGTTCTTTTTGAAGATAAGAAGCTGGTTTGAAAGCGCCTTTATCGCAACTATCGGGTCGCCGCCGATCGAACCCACCTCGGTATGCCCGCCCTCCACGGCGGGAGAGGCTTCAACGCAGCCCCAGTCCTCCACGGTGCGCCCGCTTCCGGGGAGCACGGAATAATAGAGCCTGTCGGGGTTCTCGGGGTCGCCCGCGGCGAAGAGCCTGCCTCGATACATCGTCAGAAACGAAACCGGCACGTCCGAGCAGCCCTCGCTCGAGCCGAAGCTCGAAACGCTCTGCCCGTCGAATTTGATCAGCTGATTCTGCCCGTCCGCTATCACGAGGTAGTCGGTCGAGCCGATGCGCACCATCGTTGAATCGCAGGTAACGTTCGTATCCGTGCGGCTCGCCGTATGCATAAGCGTCCAGCGGTTCGATATGAGCGCGTAGAGCTTGCCGCCGCTCATAACAACGGGGATCTCGCCCTCGGCGGTCTTGAGGCTCGAAAGCAGCTCGATGCGCCCGTTATCGGGAACGGGCAGAGCATTGAACTTATAAAAGCCGCTCGCCACGCGAAGGGAGCCTCCCTCGGTGTCCATATTCACGGCGTTTATCGCGAATCTGCCCGATAGGGAGTTCTCCCCGCCAGCTTGATTAATGCCGATAAAATAGGGGATGTCATAGGTTTTAATGCTCATTTATTCGTACCTGTTCGTGATGGTGTACGCTTCTCCGCCCGAAAAGCTTCCGCGAAGCTTTGCCTTGGCGGCGTTGTACATCGAAAGATATATATTGCCGCCGCCCTGAGTGGATACATCGCCGCCCATGCGCTCCCTTCCCACAACGTAGCTTACGATCAGCGGATGCACGGCCTCGGGAAGCTCGCTGACATCGCTTGCTGCTTCAAGCTTCCTCGGCGCAAAGCGGTAGGTTATCCTCGCGCTTTCGCTGTATGGAAGAAAGAGCTGCATCGGGCTGTCCCCCGCGCGAAACGGCACCTTTTTTCCGAGCTGCTCAACGCTTTCAACGCGAAAACAGCTTCTCGGAAGCGCCGTAAGGTTCACAACGCCGTCCGCTGGTTCGAGCTCATCGGTTCTTTTGAGCGCGAGGGTCAGCGCCAGATCGTTCTGCGCGTCGTTTGCAAACGCGGCGAACCTGGTTCTGTACACCTCCACGGTCTGCATATCGTGCGCCCGATCAAGCTGCGCGAGCGCCGAAACGATGATATCGTTCAACGTCATACCCATGCCTCCTCAAAGCTTCATTCCGTCGGCGCGGCTGAACGCCGCGAGCAGTTTTTCGCTCTTCTGCCTTTCCGCGCGGCTCCTTCTCAACACCTCTGCCACCTCGTGCGGCACCTCCACCTTCACTCCGCGCTCTATGCGATAGTTCACCGAGTTTACGCAACACTCAAGCGGCGCGCCGCTCCCGTTCTTTTCGATAATGATGGTCTCCGTTTCCATTTTTGCTCCTTTCGCTCCTTATATTGCCTTGTAGTGAATGATGAATCATGTTTGGCGGATCTCGCTCTAAGTCACGCAATCGCCTTCTCCATATAGAATGATGCCCGGAGCTCGACAAATCCGTTCAAATGTTGTAATATAGTTCATACAGTTTTCCCCGAAAGGATTCGACCCGTTATGGCGAATAAAAACGCTTCGAATAACGCTTACCCGCAAGGCCGCGGCAGGAAAAAATCGAATGGCGGCAGCGCATTTCTTGGCGTTCTGTACGTCGTGCTTGCCTCCGCCTGCTACGGCATAACGCCGATACTCTCCAACGCGGCTCTTCGCGGCGGCTTCCCAAATGACTTCGTTCTGCGCGTTTTCGGCTCAGAAGAATTCGCGTCCGCTCTGATCGCCTCCCCCGCCCGCGCCGTAAGCAACGAGACGCTGGTCGCCCTCTGCATGGGCATTGCCTGCGTGCTCTCGTTTTTAAATGCGCTGATGGAAGGCAAAAAGCTTACGGTGAGCGGAAAGCAGTTCTTCCATCTCTCCACACTCGGCGGCGGCGCGCTTGCGGCAACGCTGCTTCTGATCACCTACGCCTATCTCTACATACCCGCCGGGATGACGATAGTCATAAACTTCACCTATCCCGTTTTCGTTCTGCTCGCGGGCATGCTCTTTTTTAAGGAGAAAGCGAGCTCCGCGCTGTTCACCTCGCTCCTTTTCGCGATAGTCGGCATCGCGCTCATCTCAAGCGCCTCGTTCTCGGGCAAGGTGGAGCTGATCGGCATTCTGCTCGCGCTCGCCTCTGGCGTTGCCTATGCCGTATACTTCCTTGCGGGCAAGAATTCGAGCTACGCAAGCCTTGATTCCGCTGTTTCAAACTTCTATATAACCGGCGCAGCGGCCATTCTCAGTTTTATAGTGGCAGTCGCCTCCAAGCGCATAAGCATACCGACCGATCCGATCATGTGGCTGCTGCTCTTTCTTGAGGCAGCGTTCGGCTATATCTTCGGCCTGCGCCTGCTCCTTTCCGGCATCCGCATCCTCGGCTCCGCACCGGCAGCCGCGCTCAACACGCTCGAGCCCGTTTTCGCTTCGCTCACGAGCATGCTCGTTTTCGGCGAGGATATGGGGCTATTAAAGGGCGTGGGCGCTGCGCTCGTGCTTCTCGGCGCTCTTATAAGCATAATTGCGCTGAGATCAAAACCACGAAAAGCGCGTTCGTAGTGCGCTCATTTCAGCCTTGCAAGATGAACCTTTGAAAACTCCTTCACCGCGCTCAATGTGAACTCGCCGCAAACGCCGTCCGCTTCGCCCGCGAAGTACCCGAGGGCGTTCAACGCCTGCTGGAGCATTTTCACGGCCTCCCCCTGCACCCTCGGCTTCTGAAGGCTCAGTACGATCTGCTCGTCGTAGCAGTTTTCATCGTATATGAGCATTCTCGTGCATAATCCCCGATGCGTCCACGGACGCTCCGAAAGCCTCGTTACGCTAACGCCGAAGGCAATGCCGCGAGCCTCCACAACGAGGGGTTCGCCGCCGATCTGCCCGCATATAAAGCCCGTGTGTACCATCCGCTCCTCGTTATCCATTATAAAAACCGCCTCGCCGATCGCATAAGGGCGCTTGAGCGTGCCTATCCTGCCCTTTTCGGTACACCATGCGCTGTAGCAGTAGTTCGGCGTTGCCTCCATGCCCGTATAGGCCGTCAAAAGCCCCTGACTGTCGCAGGCGCGCACTCTTTTTCGGGCGAAATTGGTCGTAACGTGATCGAAACGCTCCCTCGTCCACCCAAAGAGCCTGTAAAAATTCTCATACTTCGCTTCGAGCGTTTCCTCGCTCACCTGCTCGCCCTTCATGCCGGGAAGGTATTCCCATTCCTCCGTGCCGCATTCCTCTATATCCAGCGGCAGCTTCGCGCCGAGCGGAACGGTTTCAAGCTTTGCATGTGAAAGCGCGAAGCGAATAAAATCCAATGCGTTCTTCATTCTTCAATAAACTCCTTTTCCTTCGTTGATCCTCGTTTTTACGGCTGCATATCCTTCCCCGCGCCCTCTCGGGGCGGGCGCGCGCCCGCCCCGCTGCTTCGGCCTGCGCTAAAAGCGTCAGTTGATCGCGTCCATGTTCCAGGGTCTTCCCGGGGTTTGACCCGAGCCCGCGCCGCCTCCGCCCGAGTAATTCGGGTCGAACGCCGCGCGGAGCCTATCGTACTGAGCGGAGGAAAGATTCCTTCTGAGCTCCTCGCGGATTGCCGTCCAGTACGCGGAGCCGCTGTTGAACACGCTGCTTCGATCGCTCGCGGAGAGCGAATTCAGATACACCGTGTAGTTGTGGTAGTTCGCCTCGCTTCCCGTGCCGGTGTCCGTATAACCTGCCCCCGAGCCGCTGCCGGAGCCGGGTTTGTCCACCTTGGGCTTTTCGCTCGATAAGCCGCTCGATCCGCCCGAGCTTCCGCCGTTTCCGCCATTAGAAGCCGCCTCGCGCATGGCGCGCTCAAACTCCTGCTGCTGCCTGAGACGCTCCGTCTCGTAGGCGCGCCTGAGCCTCTCCTGCTCCGCCTCGAATTCCTGTTGGCGGCGCAGTCGCTCGTTTTCATACGCCTGCTGCTGAAGCTGACGCTGCATCTCGAGCTCGTGCTGACGGTTCATCGCCGCGAACTGCGCCTGAATATTCGCAAGCTCGTTCGAGGCGTTGTAAAGATACTCCGCGAG
>JAFZJT010000168.1 GCA_017553815.1 Clostridia bacterium | reverse complement strand
CGAATAAGTCTGTATCACGCTAATGAAATAAATTCTATCAACGATACAGAGCACATAGTCATAGATCTGTTTCAACAGGTATTTGGATTTCGCCCGCAATGGAATGATATGCTTATAAATTATGAGCTCAACTCAATCGACCTTTATGTTTTCTTAGCCCAGATTGAGGAGTGTATTAATGCCCATATTGAGATTAACCAGGTATGGAGTTGTAACACACTGAGGGATTTGTATGACCGCATTTTATCGGTCTTATAAAACTGTTTCTTATCTAAATATTATTACGGTTTTCTATCTCGACTAAAAATCGCGAGCGATATAAGCCGTTTGAACAGGAGGACTATTATAATGAAATACACCAAACGACTTTTCACCTCCGAATACGTTACGGAGGGACATCCCGACAAGGTCTGCGACAAGATCGCGGACACCGTGCTCGATGAAATGCTGAGAAACGACCCGAACTCTCGCGTTGCGTGCGAATGCTGTGCCACCACAGGCATGGTTATGGTCATGGGCGAGGTCACCACGAGCTGCTATATCGACATTCCCAAGCTCGTTCGCGATGTTGTGCTCGACATCGGCTATGACAAGCCCGAATACGGCTTCGACGGCAGCGCGCTCGCGGTTATCAGCGCGCTCAACAGCCAATCCGCCGATATCGCTATGGGCGTTGACAAGAGCCTTGAGGCGAAGATGGGCGAAACCGGCGACGCGCTCGATATCGGCGCGGGCGATCAGGGCATGATGTTCGGCTTTGCGTGCGATGAAACGCCCGAATTGATGCCCATGCCGATAAGCATTGCGCATAGGCTCACCAAGCGGCTGACCGAGGTGCGCAAGTGCGGTATCGTTTCGGGTCTGCGACCCGACGGCAAGAGCCAAGTCACTGTGGAATACGACGAGGAAAACCGCCCCGTGCGTGTGGATGCGGTGGTCATCTCCACTCAGCACGATCCCGACGTCGATATGGAAACGCTTCGCGCCGAGATAAACGATAAAGTGATCAAAGCCGTTATCCCTGCGGAGCTCATGGATGAGCGCACCAAGATATTCGTGAACCCGACGGGCAGATTCGTGATAGGCGGCCCGCAGGGCGACTCGGGGCTCACAGGAAGAAAGATAATCGTGGATACCTATGGCGGCTACGGCCGTCACGGCGGCGGCAGCTTCTCGGGCAAGGACCCCACCAAGGTGGATCGCTCCGCCGCATACGCCGCGCGCTATGCCGCAAAGAACATCGTGGCTCAGGGCTATGCAAAGCGCTGCGAGATTCAGCTTGCCTACGCGATCGGCGTTGCAAGGCCCGTTTCCCTGAGGGTGGACACCTTCGGCACCGGCATCATGCCCGACAGCGAGCTTGAAGAGTTGCTCTCAAGAAGCTTCGACTTCCGCCCCGCAGCGATCATCCGCCATCTCGGCCTTCGCCGCCCCCTCTACGCCAAGACCGCCGCCTACGGCCACTTCGGCAGGGAGGACTGCGATCTGCCATGGGAGAAAGTGGACTTGGACTTAAAATAAAGATTTTTAATCACACGCACTAGTGCTAAATATGAAGATAACAACCTATCTCAGAGCAATAAAAGTAAAACAGCATCTCTATTTGATTCTGGATGGGATTAATCGATTGCTTGTAGAATCACTACAAACTTTCCCGGCGCATGCCCTGTATAATAAAAAGGATAGCAAGTCGTCAGCATGATATGCTGTCCTGAAAGCAAAGGTACTCGAAGATCACTATCGGATTCGAGTACCTTTATTGATACAACCTTATAGCTGATCGTTGAGCAGTCCTCAAGCGTAACGGTTATCGTATCCCCGAAGTCAATATCCTTGAGTACTTTGAGGTGGTTTCTGTTCCTGTGACCGTACACTACGCACACTCCTTCTTCGCCGGGATAAGCCGAGGTTTCGAGCCAGCCTGGGTTTTGGGCGAGGGTTGGTCTGTCTACGCCAACGGATACGGGAACATTCTGTCCAAGGATAGTTAGAGTAAACCCCTTGCCATATACGGGAGAAGTGCTTGAAGGTGTGGCGCTTTCGTGAGCATTGGTTGGATTTGGGGTGATGCTCGTTGCTGCGCTTGGCGTTTCCTTCGGAGCTTTCGTTCTTGACAGTTCGGGAGCTCTGCTCCCTGCAGGCTCAAGAGAAGTTGGATTTGCCGTTTCGATGATCGGCGTAAGCTTTTCCGTCAAGTTCTCGGGCGTGGGATATGCCATATCGAACGGTGATCGCGTGTAATATGATTCAATCGGCCTATAGACTTCAATAAAATCGCTTGTGGGCGCCTCTGTGTTTGCGCTCTTGCTTGATATGAGGATCACGACAACAGCTATTGCAGCTATTATGGCGAGCGCAAGTGCCGCAATGAGTAGTCGTTTCTTTATTCTTCTATTTAACATGACAATTCCTTTCTATGCAAAAGATTTGCGCCCGCCGAGTTGTCAGCGGGCGCATAGTATTAGTTGTACGGTCTTGCGAACATGAATATCGGGTAGTTGGTGCTTGACCAAAGTTCGCGGATAACGACGCGGCCTTGAGAGCTTGAAGCCTCAATGACCTTGCCCATGCCGATATAGATGCCTGTATGGTGGATCTCGTTCCATCTGCCGCATCCGCTGCATCGTCCGTTTACCCAGAATACAAGGTCGCCCGGACGAAGCTCGCTTTCTTCAACCGTCATATTCTCGCAATAATGCGCCTGATCCGCGGCGCAGCACCAGAAGTGTGAACCAAGATCGGGATCAACTTCATTGATTGCCCAATAAACAAGGCCCGAACAGTCGAACTTATCATCGCCCTTTGCTCCGAGCACATACGGTGCGCCAAGCTTCGTCAGCGCCGCCTTGACCACCTCGGCTCCCTTTTCATCGGGAAGAAGGTCGAGGATCTCATTTAAGTCCGTATCTCCAGTAACGTTGATCCTGAGAAGCTGCGCGTAGTATTCGCAGTATTCGGGCTTCATCATCTCATTCAGCATCTCACGCTGGTTGTCGTTGAAGTTGTAGAGATCTGCTCCTTCGCGGTAGTTGAGAGCTTGCCTGTGAACATAGCACATCAGCACATAAGCGCCTCCTTCACCCGAACTTCCGGTTGTGATCGTGTATGAGTTCATTCGGTTATACACATTGCCGAGAAGCGCTTCTGCATCATCCGTAAGCACCACTACGTCCATCGGGTCCTCATCGCGCGTTGTTGCAAGCACCGAGAATACGGCAATAACATCGTTCCAGTTATTCACGGGAGCATCGCCGTCATCGTCGCCGACAT
>JAFZJT010000167.1 GCA_017553815.1 Clostridia bacterium | reverse complement strand
CAAGCCCTGCAATTTTTTCCCCGCCTTTTCCCCCGTTTTCCGATCACCGCACACGCCCAAAACGCAAAAAACCCGCCGCGGCGGGTTTTTTACATAAACTATTAACTATTCATCATTCACTATTCACTGTTCCGCCCGTCACTCCGCAACGTTCTTATCGAACATTCTTGCGATAACGTCCACGATGAGCTTGATATCGGTGTTGGTGGTGTTCACCATAAGATCGTAGTTGAGCTTATCGCCCCATTTCCTGCCGGTATAAAATTCATAATACTTGGCGCGGTTCTTCTCGACCTTGGTTATCTGCTTACGGAGCTCCTTGACCGTCAGATCCTCGTTTTCGGGCGCCTTGAGGCGGCAACGCTCGACCTTTGAATTCATATCCGCATACACGAAGAGGCGAAGAAGCTTCTTATCACGCAGGATATAGTCGCCGCAGCAGCCGACGATGACGCAGGGCGATTTTTCACTCATCTCGATAATGATGCGCGCCTGCTCCTGATAGATATTCTGGCTCTGCTCCATCAGCGGATGCTGCACGGGATAGAAGCTGTGTCCTATCGTGATCGGCATCAGCGTAACGGGGCGGTGCTCCACTATCTGCTGAACATATTCCTCGGAAAGCTGGGTACGCTTTGAAATTTCGGCGATTATCTCGTCGTCGTAATACGCGAAGCCGAGATGCTCGGCAAGCCTTCTTCCAAGCTCCCTGCCGCCGCTTCCGAACTGCCTTGAAATGGTTATTACGTTATACATGGTTTTTCCTCCGTTCTCGCATTTTTGAACTCCTTGCCCGAAAATTGCGAACCATTAATGAAACCCCTGCGCTTTCATTACAGTATATTATACCATGTGTTTTGCGGTTTGACAACGCCGTGCGCAAAATAATTTTCTGTTTTGGTACAATACATAGGTAACACAGCGGATACAAAAAAGGGAACCCATGTGGTATAGTTAAATTGCAACACAACTTCCACAGAAAAAAGGAGGTTCCCTCGAATGAGGCATACCACAGAAGCGCGCTTTCGTCAACGGTTAGCTGAAGGCGTCTTCATTTCCGCATTAGCGAAGCGACTTCATTACAAAAGGTAAAGCAAAAGAGTCGCACTTCATTTAGTGAAGCTTGCATCCTTGGGATGCAAATGAAGTGCGGCTTTGCCGCATGAAGTATACGCCAACGCGCAAATGAAGTATTCCGCAACTATTCACATAGTTGCGGAACGATAAAAGGACACACAATAAGCGTCCTTTTGGATTCCGGCAGCTGCCTATCCACGTTTTAACGCCCCTGCGGCGAGCAGTGCCGTCTCCGGCACAGTACTGCAGATAGTATGTGGGCTTAACTTCCGTGTTCGGAATGAGAACAGGTGGATCCCCACAGCTTAACCACCGGAAAACGCCGAATAGAAATTCACCTCTCGGCATTAGCTAACATAATCGCAAGCACGATTATACAGTGTATCAAACTGCTCGATAAGGGAACTGAATGGTATGTCGCCGGAAGTGACAAACATCCTTCCGTTTATAAGCAGAAAATCACCATACAAAAGAAATTCAATTCGAGGTCCTCCAACGTTCAACTCATCAGGATTAAACACAAACCTGTAAAGCCAACTGTCGGCATCATGCTCGTCATAAAGCGAGCCTTTAGCGCTCTCAACAGCAAGGTAGGACATGGAAGCTTGAAAATTGAACAAATCGTACTTCAGCACAACAGCTTCATCAACATCCTTTTTCTCAAAAATCGCACCTCTTGCACGCATCACGTCGCGGCCAAATGAGTATTCATAATCCGAGACAAATCCCTTATTCATCATAATAGCCCGAATAAGAGATACAATAAGAAGCGCACCCAGAAGCAAAGACACTATGAGTATCAGTACCAGAGACTGTTCCCGCTTAGACACACCTTGCATTATATTGTCCGCACCATTATGGATAAACTGTCTAATCTGTAGTGATCCTAAGCACATCACTATTTGAATATACAACCTAATTGGTTTAAAATAGAAGGAGAAGTCAAAATTGGCTTCTCCTAATGGGATCCGGCAGCTGCCTATCCTCCCATGCCGTCTCCAGCACAGTACTGTCGGTGTATGTGGGCTTAACTTCTGTGTTCGGAATGAGAACAGGTGGAACCCCACAGCTT
>JAFZJT010000018.1 GCA_017553815.1 Clostridia bacterium | reverse complement strand
TGGGCAGAATCGCATTGTTTCAATTAATACACAAGAATACTTCAAGGGAGATCCGCTTAAAGAGTTTGAGTATGATTTTTGGATTGAAGGGTTGACAAAAATGAAATACATAGAGGAATATTATGATATTTGTTTCATTTTAGGCCCAATCGATCCAGAAAACACAATGAGTCTATATGCAAATGTAGATTATGTGTATAGGGGAATTTCCTTGAAACCCAATTGCCATAGAGAGTTTAGTGGCTGGCATTCTTCAGATACAATAAGTATTGATAGTCCGATACTTCTTGAATCTGGCGATATTCGTATTCCGACATTAAGAATTCATAACATTACGTTTAAAGCAACAAAAATATACTTGCCAGTAGGGGAATATAAAGTTTCAGATAAACCGTTCATGTTGGATGCGTGTGCTGTATTTGAGCCAGAAATCAAAAAGACCAGAAAAAGTAAGCGAAACACTAAAACTAGCTAGCAGCAAGACAGAATCTCATTTCCAGCCGCAGCTCCGCACCACCTTTCGGTGTCTTCCCTCGGGGGAAGGCTTTTGGCGCATCCCGTTAGGCTTTACCCTCTCGTAGGGGAAGGCTGTTTTCCCCGCTCCATTTCCCTTTTACTTGCCTTTTCCCCTTCTTCATGCTAATATATTATCGAATTCCGCGTTATGCGCCGGGAAGGCAGGGATATAAAATGCAATGGACAATTTTCGTCGCACCGTTGGTCGGCGGGGCGATCGGGTATCTGACGAATTTCTTGGCGATCAAGATGCTGTTTCATCCGTACAGCGCGGTCTATCTTGATAAAAAGCATCAAAGGGGGCGGGTGCCTTTGACGCCGGGCCTTATACCGAAGGAGCAAGCAAACCTCGCGCGGTCAATAGGCGAGGTCATCAGCCGCGAGCTTCTGGACGCCGACACGCTGCGCGGAGTGCTCACCTCCGAGGAGACGGCCGAAAAGGTGCGCAAGGCGCTTTCCGACCTTGTCGAGGAGAACCGCGAAAACGAGTCCACCATGCGCGAGCTGCTCTCCTCCGCTGTGACGGAGGAGACCGCCGAGCGCTCGATAAAGGATGCGCGCACGAAGCTTTCGCTATTAATCTGCGACAGGCTTTACGCCATCGATTTCGGCGAGGCGATCTCAAACGGGGTCAAGCAGAAGGCGCTTGCCGAGGGCAGGAGCGGCCGCTTCCTCATGGGCGTGATAGATAAGTTTTACGGCAGCATAGGCGGCATGGTGAACAAGGCGGTCGCCCAGTACGCCGATTCGATCGTGAAGAACCTCGTGGACGACGAATCCGAAAAGCTCCTCGACATGCGCCTGAACTCCGTTATCGCGAAATACGACGCGAAGCTCCCCGGCTGGATCGAAAAGGCCGTCGGGCTCTACGTTTCCGCCGTCGAAAGCAACACGGAGCGCATACTCGAGGGCGTCAATATCCAAAAGATCGTCGAGGACAAGATCAACGGCCTCGAGATAAAAGAGCTCGAAAAGCTCATAACGGGTCTCGCAAAGAAGGAGCTGAACGCGATCGTCTACCTGGGCGCGCTGCTCGGCGCGTAAAAAAAGAATGACCCCAAGCAAAAGGCGGCGCAAAAATGAGAGCGCAGATCCCTGTTTGAACCGCCCGCGGCCAACGGGAACCGCAGCTGCAAAAACAAAGCATGGTACAGAGATCTCACCTTCTGTACCATGCTTTTTGGTTGGTTTGATAACTGCAGCTGAAGCGAATACTTCATTATGCGTATGCGGATGCCTCTTTTGCTTGCATCATTCCTTCACGCTGCGCATCGCGAGCATCGTCGGCACGTTCAGCTCGTGGAGCCTCCCCTCGCCGTTGGTGTCCTCGTAGAGGTCGGCGAGGCGGAAGCCCGCTTTGAGCTGCCCGGTTATCTGCTCCGTCAGCGTGTGTGAGAACTGCACGCCGGAATCGGTCGCCTGAAGCTGCTTCATCTGCTCGGGATCCGAGAGCGGATCGAAGGGCAGGCGGTTTACTATGCGCTCCTCATCCTCATCCGTGAGGTAATTGACGAAATGGTCCGTGCCGGAGAGCAGCGCGCCGCCCTTTTTCAAGACGCGCGCGCACTCGCGCCAGACGTGCTCCACGTCTTTCACGTAGCAGTTGGAGACTGGGTGGAATATGATATCGAACTCCCCATCATCAAAGGGGAAGCGCTCGGTCATGTCCGCCTTTATTATCCGGATGGAGTACCCCTCGCGCGCGGAGACCAGCCTGTCGCTTTCGAGCTGGCGGTCGGAGAGGTCCATCACGGTGCATTCCGCGCCGAGAGCCGCGAATATCGGCATCTGCTGCCCGCCGCCGGAGGCGAGGCCCAAAAGCTTTTTGCCCTTCAGCTCTCCGAGCCATTCGTGCGGCACGGGCTTCGTAGGAGTGAGAAGAACGTCCCAATCACCCTCCTTCGCGCGGAGAAATGTCTCATGGTCGATGGGCACGCCCCATTCCCAGCCCTCGTCGATCCAGCGGTCGATGGTCTCGGCGTTGATCTGAGTGTAGTTCTTCATTTGCGTTTTCCTTTCAGGAGCAGCCTCAATGCCGCCGCCTGCGCGCCCATCGGCAGGGCGGAGAAGAGCTTGAGCTTTACGGAGTTGTTCATGAAATACCTGAACCTCGGGCGGCGCTTCTGGGCGATCCGAACTATCTTCTTAGCTAAGGCCTCGGGCGGCTTCGCCCCGCCGGTCTCGTTCATGACGATCCTGCGGAAGCGGTCGGCGATATCGGGATAGAGCTTCGATTCTTCGCTCATGCGCTCCATCGACTTAACCGCGGCCTTTGTCATGCCGTCGCCGTAAGCGCCGGGGTAGAGGGTGATCACCTTCGTTCCGATGAGGTCGAGCTCCAGCGCCAAAGAATGCGCGTAGCCGTCGAGCGCGCGCTTCGTCATCGAGTAGACGCCGTTGAAGGGCAGGGGATCGAGCGGCGCGAGCTCCGAAGCGGTGATGATGATACGCCCGCCCGCCTGCCTTAAAAGCGGCAGGAATTCGCGGTCCACGCGGTAAACGCCCATGAGGTTCACGCTAAGCATGTTTTCAAGCGTTTCCGGCGCTATCTCGATGAACGAATCCATCGTGTAGCGCCCCGCCATGTGCAGTACCGCGTCGAGGCCGGGGCAGGAGGCGGCGATGAGCCGAGCGGCTTTGGCGACGCTCTCATCATCCGTCACATCCATAATAACGGGCGTGATGCGCTCGCTCTCCCACTCGGTATCTGCGATATCCGCGGCGAAAACGCGCCAGCCCGCCGAGGCGAATTCACTCGCCGCGGCCCTTCCGAGGCTGCCGCCCGCGCCGGCTATCAGGATGGATTTCATGGGGATCATATTTCCGGTATGAACTCAAAACTCATAACTCAAAACTCAAAGCCGAGCGCATAGGTTCCGCCGGATAGTTTTGCGTTTTGACCTTTGAGTTTTCCTTCTCCGACTGTTAACTGTTAGCTGAATATCAGGTCCGTCTTCTCCCACGGTAGCTCCACGTCCGTCCTGCCGAAGTGGCCGTAGGCGGCGGTGGGCTTGTAGATGGGGCGGCGGAGATCGAACTTCTCGATTATCGCAGCGGGGCGGAAATCGAAGCTCCTTTGCACCATCGCGGCGAGCTCGTCGTCGGGCATTATTCCGGTGCCGAAGGAATCGATGCGCACTGAAACGGGCCGCGCCACGCCGATGGCATAGGCGACTTGCAGCTCGCACCTCTTGCAGT
>JAFZJT010000017.1 GCA_017553815.1 Clostridia bacterium | reverse complement strand
TATCAAGCAGGTACCGCTCAAGGATGAAAGCCGATATCGGCGAGTATACCTTGGACTCTATCGCACATAGCAGTTTCGGCGATTGTCAGGAGATCAACAATATGACCTTCTCCGTTCTGTGCGATGCGATGCCAAACGATCAGCGCATCACCGCGATCGTTGAGTTCGATTTCGATAACGATACGGTGAGCGTATCAGGCAGCGGCGACAATGCATGGAGAGCATACAGCCTCAATGATGTATCCACAGCCGTATGGAAAGCCGAGCGCAAATCGGGCTTGTCCTTGAAAACAAGGCGCGAAGTATTCGCCGCCGCGCTCGAAGGCAGAGAGATAGTATTCGATGCGGATGAAGGCGAAGCGCCCGAAGCGCAGATGCAGCCAACCATGTGAGCCGTGAAGCCCCTGTGCGGGCTTTTTACCGGCAAGGCCGAGCGAACACCCGTGGCAGGACCGACAGCCGAATTTGGGGTGTTTTTGCGCGAACGTTCAAGAGCGCGGAATGCCGAATGCAGGGGTTTTCGCAGGGTCGATAGTTAAGCAGGTGAAAGAGGCGGTGCCGCAAACGGCTTCCGCCTCGGTTAACAGCGGCCGGCAACGCCGTCCGCACAAGGGTTTTTAACGGTTTTGTCCTGCAAAGAATTGCGGTGCCGTGTTTCACGCCTTGGCGCTTGGATGCGGCGCCGCAAACCCCTAAAATGCCGATAAATCAAGCAGATTTGCGGTGCTGTGACAGGCGCCGATAAAGGAACAGGAGTGATATCTATGAATGATGTGAAAACAGCAAAAGAAAAGGAAGTGAAGCGCAGATTTCAGTCATGGCTTAGACCTTCCACGATAGAACTGATGGACAAGCTGTACGAGGATGACAACTGCAAAAGCAAGTCCGAATTCATTGAAAAGGCCATACGCTTCTATGCGGGCTTCCTATCTACGAATAACGCGAAGGAGTATCTCCCGAATGTGGTGATCTCCACTCTGAAAAGCATCGTCGCGGAGAGCGGCAACAGGCAGAACAGAATGCTGTTCAAGCTCGCTGTTGAGATAGCGATCATGCAGAACCTTATTGCACTCGACCAGAACATAGATCCCGTCTCGCTTGAAAGGCTGCGCGGCGACTGCGTGAAGGAAGTGAAAAGGCTTAACGGATCCTTCTCATTTGAGGATGCGCTTGAATGGCAGCAGGGTTAAATCATGGCAAAGCTCATAACAAAGTTCAAGTATCTGAAAGCATCGGATCGAAGTGACGTTGGAGGTTACGCAAAGTACATTGCGACAAGGGAAGGCGTTGATAAAATAGATGAAAGTTTCAAACATGAACTGTCGACCGAAAAGCAGCGCGAGCTGATCAAAAGAATACTTCGTGACTTCCCGGACAGTGCATCCATGCTTGAATACGATGACTATATCAATGGACCGACGATAGGCAACGCTTCGGAATTCATATCCCGTGCGCTTGAAGATAATGCTCATGAAGCAAGCGGAATAAAAACATACGCCGATTACATCGCAACAAGACCGGGAGCGGAAAGAATCGGCTCACACGGTCTGTTTACAGATGACGGTGTTTCGGTAAAGCTCAAAGCGGTGTCCGATGAACTGAATAAACATGACGGTAATGTTTGGACGGTAATAATCTCTCTTCGCCGCGAGGATGCGGAGCGACTCGGCTTCAATACAGGCAAACGATGGAGGGATATGCTGAGAACGCAGACCGATAATATAGCAAGGAGCTTCAAGCTTCCTGTTGAAGACCTCATATGGTACGCAGCCTTTCACAACGAAAGCCATCATCCTCATGTGCATCTCATGGTCTATTCCGCAGGCAAAACCAAACCATACCTTACTCAAAAAGGCATCATGGATCTGCGCTCAGCTTTCGCAAACGATGTTTTCGCCGACGATCTTCTCTGCGCGTATGAAAAGCAGACCGAACACCGCGATGAGCTTCGCGCAAAGAGCCGTGATATGATCTCAGAGATAGTTTCGCGGATCAACAGCGGCGGTTACGATAACCCCGCGCTTGAAGGAATGCTCCTTGACCTTGCGTTAAGGCTGTCGAAAACCAAAGGCAAAAAGCAATACGGCTATCTGAAAGCGGATGTGAAAGCGATAGTGAATGGTATCGTCAGCGAGCTTGCCGCCGACAGCAATATCGCCGCGCTCTATGACCTTTGGTACAGAAAGCGCGAGGAGATCATACGCACCTATACGGACGAGCTTCCGAAGCGCATTCCGCTTGAAGATAATCCTGAATTCAAATCGATCAAGAACGCGGTGATACGCGAAGCAATGAAGCTTGCAAGGGACAGAGCCGAAGACATTGAACAAGCCGCAAACAATGAGCAAGGTGAAGCCGATGAACAGTTCGAAGAAGATGAAGCGGATAGAGACCGCGCAGAATCAAATGACTACACGCACCAATGGAATCAAACAAACTATAGACCAAGCAACTATGCGCCGCATCAGTCAACGAACCATCATTCACCGGGCAGTCCTGC
>JAFZJT010000166.1 GCA_017553815.1 Clostridia bacterium | reverse complement strand
TGCAAGCCCGCTCGGTCTGCCCGGCTTTCCTTGTTTGCGCGGGGCTCCACCTTCGTCCATCTTCAGGTCTTGCAACCCTCCGCGATCGATATGATGCACAGGGAAGTCGAACCACAGATTAACCGGCGCGAAGCGCGGGAACTCGCGCAATGTGCCTTCGATGCGCCACGCTGTGCGCCGTTTCACCACTACTTTCGCCGCATCAACCGCCGCTCGAAGTGCAGGCTGTTCAGCCTCTCGGAGCTTGTCCTTTGCGATGCGCTCCATTGCAGCCGAGGAGAGCAGATCATCCTGTCCTGCGTCCTCTCGCCACCCCGCTGCCGTCTTGTCGAGGAATGCGGCGATGGCGGAGCAGGTTGCCTTGTTCTCTTCCTGGAGCGTGATGGCGTCCGTAACTTCAAGCTCGATCATGTCCAGAAGTGCATCGGGATCGCGGGCGAAAACGCCGCTGCCGGATGCTCTGTCCATGCTTCGCTTCTGTCCTTGAGAGCCCTTGGAATGATGGTGACAGTAGATCACCGCACAGCCGAGGGAGTTGCATATAGTGTCGAACTGGTTACAGAATCGCGCCATCTGATCGGCGCTGTTCTCGTCGCCGGTAATGACCTTGTAGATCGGATCGATGATGATGGCTGAATACTTGCTCTTTGCCGCCCTACGGATGAGTTTCGGTGCGAGTGAATCCATCGGCATAGATTTTCCTCGCAGATTCCAAACATCTATATTCCTCATCCCTGCTGCGGGATCAGCGCCCAGAGCTCCATAGACGTCTTTGAAGCGGTGCAGGCACGATGCACGGTCAAGTTCGAGGTTGACATACAGCACCTTGCCCTGTTCGCACTTCCAGCCGAACCATTCGCCGCCTCCGGCTATGGCTATGCACAGTTCGATAAGCGCATAGCTTTTGCCTGCCTTTGACGGACCGACGAGCAGCATCTTATGGCCGCGCCTGAGCACGCCGTCGATCAACGGCGGCGCAAGCTCAGGCAGATTGCCCCATACGTCCGAGAGTGATTCCATATCGGGGAGATCATCGTTCACGCCCTCGATCCATTCCTGCCACTCTGCCCAGTTCGCCTTGCCGATATTTGTATCAACGAGGAACTGCTTTCGCCCCTTGCGCGTAACACCGGGCATACGGGATAAGCGGGACGGATTGCGGTTTTGGCTGTCGATGGTCATACCGTTTTTCTTGCAGATTTTATAGAGGAAATCTACACGCTTACGGTACTGCTCATAACTGTCGGCATCGATGCGGACTATGGCATGAAGACTCTTGCCGCCTGAATGGACGAGAGCGGCTACGGGAAGCTCGAGCTCTCGGATCATGGCATTCTGCTTCTCAAGGTCCATATCGTCCGATTCGACGAGCGCATAGCGGAATTCGGTCACATTCGCGTTATTCACGCCCTTGCCGTCAAGGGGATTAAAACGAATCCACGCGCCTACCCCGGGATCGTAATCGCCCAGGACAGCCCCTACATCATCGCCGCACTTGGCAAGCTCTCTTATGAGCTCCCCTGCCGTGCGATCGGAGCAGCCCTTCGTCGGCATCGCTTTTCCGTCCTTGATCCACGATTCCGTAACATAGCCTACAAGCTCATTCTCGCCGAAAAGCGTTTCGAGATATGTGATAAGCTGTTTGGCGGGGTGCCAATCGCTCGGCTCGGGAATCTCTTTCGGTTCTACCCACGCCGAATCAACGACCTTGCCGTCAGGCTTCCCCGCTCCGATAACGGAATCCCATTCAAGCTCGAAGCCCTCGGAGCTGTTGTCGTACTCGGGAATCCATCCCTGATCCTTTGCGAGCTGAACGATAGTCGCTCCCGTTACGGGTTCGGAGGAGCCCTGGAAGCCCCTCCATTTCCGTTCGCATTCGCCATCATGGTATCGGCGACCATCGCCCCTTGACCAGTTCTCCCAGACAGAACACGGGAGCCCTTCGTGCTTGAGCGCCATTCCCACCTGAATCCATGCGTTATATTCGCAGACAGCGGGATCGATATATTTGAGTATTTCTAAAAGCTCTCTTTGGTTCATGTTAATTACCCGGTGTATAGGTCGACGGTGTTACGCCTCGCGGCAGCAGCCAACCGTTCGCAGCGATCCTGTCGATCAGAGTTTTCGCGGATTCAAACTCCCAAGTTCCTACCTTTTCAAAGCCACGGGATTCGAGGAAGCGAATCTGCCGTGGAGTGGTCAGCCCTGCATCGCGGCGCTTTGCAAGCCTATCAAGCAGCAGAGCGGCTTTGCCGGAGTTCTCGATCTCATCGGGGAATATGCCGAACTTCTCCAGCGCTGCTTTCTGCTTGTCCGATGGCGGGGACATTTCCCATCCGAAGGCCGGAGTGTAGCCCGATAGGTCTTCGGCCATAATGGACATCTCGAACTGAAGCGGATCAACGAGTTTGCGCTTCCTGGTTCGCATTTCCTTCAACGTCTTTGCGAGTGCTTCTTCGCGCTGCGCGATCACGTCCAAAGCCGCCTGGTGTTCCGCTTCCTCAAGGTCTATCGGTATCGAGGACTGTTCGGCGAGGTTCTCCGTGATCTTCTGTGCCACCTCCGGGCTCTCCGCGATCAGGTGCGCGGGATGGCACAGCTCATGCCGTTCGGTATGCCAAAGGAAATCGAGCAGCAAAAGGTCGCTCTTTCCTTCGGCGAGGCGCGTTCCCCTGCCCACCATCTGACAGTACAGGCTGCGAACCTTCGTCGGTCGCAGTACGACCACGCACGAAACGTCCGGGCAATCCCAGCCCTCTGTGAGCAGCATTGAATTACAAAGAACCTCATACTTGCCGTTCTCGAAATCTGCGAGTATCTCTTCGCGATCCTTGCTCTCACCGTTCACTTCTGCGGCGTTGAAGCCCTTTGCCTTAAGCACTCGGCAAAACTTCTTTGAGGTCTCGATGAGCGGCAGGAATACGACGGTCTTTCTACCCTTGCAATGCTTCGCCATCTCATCGGCGATCTGGTCGAGATACGGATCAAGCGAGTTCCCCAGGTCTGCAGCCTTAAAGTCGCCCGATTGAATCGCCACTCCTGCAAGGTCGATCTTGAGCGGTATGGTCATAGCCTTGATCGGGCAGAGGTAGCCTTCTTTGATAGCCCTCGGAAGTGTATACTCATAAGCCAAGCTGTCGAAAAACTGTCCGAGATTCCGCATATCACCACGATCAGGTGTCGCCGTTACGCCGAGAACTTCGGCTTTATCGAAGTGATTAAGAATCCTCTGATAACTGTCCGAGAGGCAATGATGCGCTTCGTCCACTATGATCGTCCCAAAGTGATCCGCTGCAAAGCGCAAAAGCCGTGATTCTCTCATTAGCGTTTGAACCGATCCCACCGTTACACGAAACCATGAGTCCAAACTGCTTTCCTCAGCCTTCTCAACGGAGCAGCGAAGCCCCGTTGATGCTTCGAGCTTGTCGGCCGCCTGCTGCAGCAGCTCGCCTCGGTGGGCGAGGACAAGAATCTTCCTGCCCTCGCGCACCTTATCCTCGATCACGGCTGAGAACACTATCGTTTTACCGCTGCCCGTAGGCAGCACAAGCAGCGTTCGTTTTGAGCCTTTATTCCATTCCGCATGGATGGCTTCACGCGCTTCTTGCTGATATGGTCTCAGTTCATACTTCATCAGAAATCTCCCGGCGTCCAGCCCTTCGGTTCAACCGGCTCAAGGAAGCGCGCAATCTTGTTGGACTGTCGCTCCACGCCGTCGTTGCCGGTGTATTTATCGATATACACCTTGCACTTGCCCCTGCTTCCGATGACCGTATTCCAGTTCATCTGGAGCTTCTCGCCGTGCTTGCGCTGACCAATGGCCGTGAAGAACGCGCAGAGGAAGCCCTCGCACTTAGAGTGCAGGAACAGGTTGTGGATGATTTTCGAGGTGTTCCCCGTGCTGTCGAACACGCGCAAGGTCAAGACGGCCTTGTTGCAGGCGGGGAGTTTATCGCTGCCTGGGTGTCTGCCGCGCTCGAAGGCCTCGACCGTGAAATCATATTCACCTTCGGGCAATAGCGTAAATTCGCTGTCCTTCTCGATACTGTCGTTCCAGTCAAAAGCTCTTTCGGTGTTGTTATCCATTTCTTAAATCCTCCTTACCAAAACGGAATTTCTTTTCTGTTGATTATTATCTTCGACAGGACCTTATCCCAGGCGGCCACAAGGCAGCCGTCGATGAAGTCCTGCGGGTACTCGTGGATTTTCACATCATTCGGGAAGTAGCCGCTGTCTGCCACGGCGTAACGAACCTCCCAGGGCTTGACGTTGTTTTGGATCATCAGCTCACGGAGATTTGCCGGAACCTTTTCAAGCTCCTCCGCTTCGGCCGTGTCTTCGGCGGTCGCCTTCGGTGGATCATGCTGCTCAAATTCTTCAGACGGTGTCATATCAACAAAGAGATGTGCGATCCTGCTGTACTCGAAGGGCAGTTCATCATCAAGCCCAAAGCGGTTTTTCGCATCCCAGCAGGGATGATGCGTGGTATGCATGATTCGGCTGCCACCCT
>JAFZJT010000165.1 GCA_017553815.1 Clostridia bacterium | reverse complement strand
TTTGTTTATATATAAAAAAAGTCCTTGCATTATCCGATCCGCGGCTGTATAATAACTTCCGTCCCGGGGCATTAGCACAGTTGGTAGCGCGCAACGTTCGCAATGTTGAGGTCAGGGGTTCGAATCCCCTATGCTCCACCAAAGCAGAATCAGACGAACTTCTACTTCTGGCCCACCGGCTTCGCAGTAAAGGTGAGAATCTGAGGATGCAAAAGTTTTGCCACCTCCTGATGGGGGTGGCAAATTTCGTTTTGGCATGTGAGGTCATCACCGTTGGCCCAGATCTTTTTTTACGCTTTCATCGTCAGCACGCCGTCAAAGCACGAAAGCTTTTCCTCGGTGAACTGATGAGAAACGACAAGCATGAGCTTGCCCTTGATCGAAAGCAGCAAATCCTCGATTTTCTTCGCCGTTGCGTCATCGAGATTCGCAAGCGGCTCGTCGAGTATCAGAACGTCCGTATTGCGCAGCAGCGCACGGGCAAGGCATATACGCTTCTTCTCACCGCCGGAGAGGTTCTCGCCGTTTTCGGTGATTAGCTCATCGAGCGCTTCCGCACTTGCGAACTTCGAAAGCCCGAGCTCGTTCAGCACTTCGATAAGTTTGTCATCGGGTATGTCTTGGAACATGGTGAGATTGTTTCGCAGTGTATCGCGGAAAAGCACCGCCTCCTGCCTTACTACGGTCATGCAGTCGTAAGTGCTGCCGTATTCGGTGATCGGTACGCCGTCGATCTCGATACTGCCGCTCGTCGCATCGTAATAACGCAGCAGCAGATTGACAGCTGTTGTCTTGCCGCAGCCACTCGGACCTTTGATGAGGTAGCGTTTGCCGACCTCCGCGGAAAAGTCGAAGTTTTCGAGTATCGGCTTGCTGCCGTCATACGCAAAGGAGACTTTGTTATATCGTATGCCGCGCTTGATGCATTCAAGCTGTTTGCCGTATTCTGCCGAACTTCCTTCCGCGATAAACCGTTCCATCTCCCCGCACGCGGGCTTGATGGCGACGAGCTGACGGATTATCTCCGCAAGAGATATGAGCGGATAGGAGAGCTGGTCGATCATGCCTATCGCCACGAAAAACTCGCCCGCAGTAAAGTCGCCGCGTAGCACCAGCCAAGTTGCGACGACGAGCACAATGAAATACGAGAGATACGAGATCAGCGTCGTGATGAGCTGGGAAACGGCCCCGAGCATGGTATCGCGAAGCAGCTTATCCATCGAGAGGTCGTTCGCCTCGTCGAACCTTTTCATGATCTGCCGCTCGATTGAGAAGTTTTTGATTATCTCAAACCCGCTCAGCCAGTCGTTGACCTTCGCAAGGTTTTCCTCGACCGCTTTCAGATACTCCGTCTGCGCCTTTTGAAGCCGCTTTTCGATGAGCTTCGGGATATAGAGCGGCGTTGTGAGAAGCGCGATCGTGACAAGCGCCAACCGCCAATCGAGCAGAAACAGCGCTACGCTCACGAAAACGATCTTGAACAGGATATCGAATAACATCGGGAGCATCCGAAATCTTCTGTCCTTGATCGCGTCCGCATCGGTCGTGAGCTTTGAAATGTACTCGCCCTGCTGATTCTGTTTATACGCAACGAAATCCCTGCGCGTAATGCTTTCGAAGATATCGTGCTTGAGCATCCTCGTGCTTCCCACTACAAAACGGGCATTGAACCGCTTGTAGAGGAAAAAGAACAGGACCTCGCCCAAGATAAACGAGATCAGCAGGACCGCGTATTTGATAGTCGTTTCGGTTTCACCGGCGATCGCGTGATCGAGCACGTCGCCCTTGAAGAACTGCAGCACCACCGCAAGGGCGTTGCTTGAAAAAATGCAAATCAACGCGCCAACAAAAGCGGCGCGGTTGCGCTTGAAATACTTTCTCATATTTACCTCCTGTCAATTATAGAGACAGAAGGAATGCAATGTATTTTCCTTCTGCCTTATCAGAAGGAAGCACGCCGCTTGACCATGAGAAAGCTCCTTTCGAATTGATAATTATATTATAGCATCATTGAAGAGAAAACTCAACGCGAACAATCCGCACATTCGTCAAATCAATCGCGGTCTGCTATCATGTTCTCAGAAACCGAAAGGAGGATATGACTATGCGGACCGTTTATAAAATACTGCTTGCCCCGGTATGGCTGATGCTCACGATACTAAAGCTCATATTCAAACTCACGGCAGGTGCGGCGGCTTTTGTACTCGCGATCAGCGGAGGACTGCTGCTCGCTTATAACCTGTTCCTGCTTATCATCGGCAACGGATCAAAAGAGCTAATGCTTCAACTGTTGACCGTCGGCAGCTTGCTGATCGCCATCCCGCTCCTCGCGGGGATACTGACCGGCTTGCTGGAAGCGGCACAGGAACCCATCAAAGATTTCATTGAATCATGAAGGAGGACACAATCATGGACATCACTTACACCAAGCATGGCGACTATTACTATCCCGATCTCATTCTCCCGCCACAGCCAACCGGGGATATTGGCCGCTTCGGACGTATGCGCAAGAAGTTTCTCAAAGAGCATCAGCCCGATACATTCGCGTTGATGCTGATGGAAAACATCCTGACGCAGCACCTCATCGACATTAACCGACAAGCTATGGAACAGATCGACCTCATTACCTCTCAGCTCGCTCAAGCCGAAGGCGTCACCGAAAAGCTCAAGGCCCGTGATCAGATAGGCTGGATACAGGCGATGAACTCCTGCCGCGCACGCGCCGAGGAGCAGGTCATGCGCGAGATCGTACTGATATAAATTCGAGCACCAATGAATATCGGTTGCATTTTCATCAATACACTCCGATGATGCTTTCATTGTGATATAATCCATAAGAATCCAACGCGGGAGCAACAACAAGGGAGGTTACGCTCATGATTTGTAGCGTAATCTCTACGTTTAATTATTGTAGCGAATAATTCGCTTATTCTTCCTCTCAGCATATCGAAGCGTTTTGCTTGCACCTCCAAAACCGTAAATGACATATGCGACAACGACATCGACCTTGTCGACCATGTACTCATTTCGCTTGGAGATGGCGTATCGCCTCGGTACATTTTCAAGTGGAGGATAGATAGATTCATCATATCCGCTCGCATCATACTCCCTGTCAAAATATGGCAGCACGAGCACGGAACGAATCTGCGGATACTTCATTTTCAACTCGCGAACAACGCCGGCAGCCATGCTGTCGAATTGACCGTATCCGCCGAGATAGAAACAGTCTGCCCCCTCTCCAATCAGCCCTTCAATAGTTACATAAAGCCACTTCCAAACCCTTTCCGGATCCTGCACTTCCCTGTGTCCGCAGAATGTCACGATCATATCATCGCCTCTTCCTAACCACCAACGATTGTTAGTATATAAGCAATGATAATCACCTACAATTGTTCTGTCAAGAACTATTGTAGGTGGTGTTTATATGAGAGAGATTTTAGCCGAACGCTTGAAGGCGTGCAGAAAAGAAAAGGGCCTTACCCAGATGCAGGTCGCAGTGTATTGCGACATAACCGAGAAGGCCTATCAAAACTATGAACTTATGACGCGCGAACCCAAGCTGGAGATTCATGCTTCAGTTACTTGTAGAACAACTTCATCCTAACCCTGCACACATGCCCCTGAGATTCCCGAACGAGTATCGTTTCGGGGATCTTTTTTAGGTAAAGCTTGCTGAACTTCGTGTTACTGTAGTAGGCTTCGAAATTGGCAACGGGAAGGACGACCCAATCGGTATCTTCACGGCGGTTGGCGAGATAAAATGCGGCAATGTCCTTTAGGACGTCGACGGGCACTTCTTCCGGACAGAGGATGGAGAGCATATCGGAAACGTGCTGCGGCAGCTCGTATTCCTCCATGCGCAGGGGCCCTGCCTCAAGCGCATCGGCAAGGACGTCGTCAAAGCGCAGCTTCCAGCCGGCTTTGGTGTTGAGCGCGAATATCGGCACCTGAAGACCGCGAACTTCCTTCTGCCATTCCTTTGTGAACCCGCGGCGCATGCCCTCGCACTTTTTCACTATGGAATCGTGCACGATACCTGGGTTCTTTTTCGCATAATCCATTACCTTTTTTGCGTGACGGTAATACCAACCGTTTCCGCTTTTATCCACAAGCTCCGGAAAGATTTCGGCCAGTTCACAAAAGTCCACCGGCGGAATGAGGCTTTTGCTTTTATCGGGTACACTGCACCATGCCTTCAGAGCGTTCAGAGCATATTCGAGCCTGTCGCGCGGATCGCCCGGGAGAAGGCTCCCGTCCTTCGCATGGAAAAGATAACCGCGGGCGATGATCGTGAGGATACGCTTGAAGCCGGTAAAATCACACATCATATCGATAGTGAATCTGCCGAGGAAAGACCGATCCTTTTTCGCGGACGACCGATAGACCGGCTTGCCGGTATAGGCTTTGAATTCCTTCCACTCGTTCGTCATTTCTTTTTCCTCCCGTGTTTCCCGGGAACGGGCTCCGATACGTTCTTCATGACCGCTGCCGGAAGGACCTTTAGCGCGAATTCCCTTTCGCCC
>JAFZJT010000164.1 GCA_017553815.1 Clostridia bacterium | reverse complement strand
GCCGAACGAATGTTCGGCGCCTCGCGGTATATCGGGTTAAAGTTATTAAGTTTGTGAGTTCCTTTGTGCTTTACAGCTCGATAGTCCTCGGCGGCTCGGTGAAGGAGGAGAAAACCGCCATGCCATGCTTGAAGTACAGCACCTCGGTGTTGTCGTCGTTTTCATCGTACATGGCGCGAAGCTGGGGGTAGTTATCGAGCATATCCTTCTTTGCTTCAACGCGCTCATCGCGCACGAGCTCGCCCGAGAGGCGCAGGGTCTTGCCGTCCTTGAATGCGCAGATCTCGACCTTGGGATTTTTCTCTATCTGTTTGGAAACGTTCTTGACCTTGCCCATCTGGATATAGAGCTTATCCTCGAAGATGTTGACCGTTCCGAACGGACGCACGCGCGGCCGGTCCCCCTCGACGGTGGCGAGGTAATACACGCCGCAATCCTTCAAAAAATCGAATACTTCCTTCATTTTTGCTCCTTTCGCTCCGCCTCTATACACCTCTTACGGTGCGTGGGGCGCTGCTTTTTTGTGATGATACCATTATATCAGCATATATTATCAAGGTCAACTCCAACCGCGCTTTTCGGGCGTTCCCGATGCAAAAATGCGATTCAGCAGCGCCCTGCTTGACGCGGGGAGGCAAAAGCATGTATTATAATGGCATGAAGAATCGTTTAAAAACCTACGTCTGCATCCTGGAATTCGGCGTGTTTGAGCCGGATGAATTCTCTGCGCTGTTTACGGAGACACGAAGAGCGCTTATTTGCGATATAAAGCAGGAGCGTGCGAGGATGCAGAGCGCGGCGGCGGAGCTTGCGTACCTTTGCGCGGCAAGAGCGGCGCTTGAGGGGGGCTTGTTTGGCGCGGAAAACGCGGCGGGCGAGCTGAAAAAGCGCTTTGAATACTCCTATTCGGAAAACGGGAAGCCCGTTCTTTCGGATGCGTTTATGAGCCTTTCGCATACGGGCGGCGCGGCTATGGCGGCGGTTTCACCCATTGCCGTCGGCGTCGATATCGAGCGCGAAAAGCGCGTTTCTCTGCGTACGGCAAAAAGGATAATGGGGGAAAGGGAGTACTCGGAGTTTGAATCGCTTCCAGGCGAGGAAAAGCGCGGCCGTATGCTCGAGTGCTGGACGGCGAAGGAAAGCTTTTTGAAGCTGACCGGAGAAGGCATACTTGCGGGGCTCGATAAGCTTTATTATGATCCGAAAGAATCGGAGATTAGGCGCGCAAAGACGGGGGAGAGGGCGTATATTGCACGGCTCGACGCCGCTTCCGGGATACATGATGAAATCGAAGAAATGATGGAAAAAAGGCTCTTTGCCTGCGTCTGCAGTATGCAACGGGTCGATGTTGAGCTGCTGCGCTTTTCGAGCGCAAATTCTGCGGCGGAGTTTATTTCGGGCGAATATCCACCGTAACGATCTCGGGAGGGTTGAATATCCTCGGAATTATGCCCCTATGACCATCGATGCCGGCTCCGATTATCAGGCTGCAGCCGTTCATATCGAAGAGACCTCGATCATATTTGGGAAGAAACTCACTCGCGCACCAGATCGCGCCAAGCCCGAAGGGGAGAGCGATAACGCCGTTATGGGTATGGCCGGAGAGGATCAGATCGATATTCCAATTGATGTCCACGAGCGGATGCGCAAAGCTCCTCGGGCGATGCGCGAGCATCATCGTGAATGCGTCCGTGTCGCAAAAATCATAAATGTATTCGAGGATGGGCAGGTACTGTTCAACGGTATAACAGGTGTTTGGATAAGCCAAGGCATACAAGCCGCCAATGCGCAGCCTTTCCCCGTTGACCTCTATATCCGCATAGTTCCGCTCGAGATAGCGCGCTCCGGTGCTCTCGAGGCGTTTGACTGCGTCCGTCTGCTCCGTTCCGATCAGGTATTCCTTGCGCGAAGCGACCTCATATTCTGAATAAAACGCTCTGAAATCATGGTTTCCAACCGAAAAATAAACCGGCGCAATGGCGCAGAGCCTTTCAAGCAGATAGGCGAAGGCTTCGACCTCCTCTTCGGTGCAGTCATGCTCGAGCATATCGCCGTTTACAACGATGATATCTGGCTTTTCAAGCGCGGTCTTATCCACGACCTGCTGATTCGTTTCGTCGAGCTTTTTGCGGTGAAGGTCGCTTATCATAACGACTCGAACGGGCGAGTCGGTGAGCTTTTCGTTTCTTATATCATATCTTGCGACCTCAAGCGTGCTGTTTGAAAGCATCGATAAAAACGCGGCGACAATAAAAGGAGCCGCGATGAGAAGTATCACCGCAGCAAGCTTTATTATCCGGGGCAGAAGTGGCGAACGCTGTTTATCGAGCTCTTCGTGCCGATCCTGCTCTCTTGTGTGTTTTGTTGATATGCGAAGCAATATGAGGGATACCTTTCGCTTTTAAAAACGCCGCTTATTCTCAGGAGGATTTGGGGTCGTGGTAGGTTTTGACAATGCGCTTCACCTCATCGCGTATGCGCGGAGAGTTCTCCTCGCAAAGCTCGTGAAGCCGCTTCAGTCCAGCCATGAACTCCCGCTCATCCACCTCGATGGGATGGCCGATGTAAATAAGCTCGTTATCGGTCTTGGTCATGCCCTCTTCATCCATCAAAAGCTCCTCAAAGAGCTTTTCGCCGGGGCGCAGACCTGTGTACTGGATACGGATATCGACGTCGGGCTCGAAGCCGGAGAGCTTGATCATATTTCGAGCAAGATCGTCGATGCGAACGGGCTTGCCCATGTCAAGCACGAAGATCTCGCCGCCCTTGGCGTATGCGCCGGCCTGAAGCACGAGCGAGACCGCCTCGGGTATGGTCATAAAATAGCGGATTATGTCGCGATGGGTAACGGTGACGGGACCGCCGTTCTCGATCTGCTTTTTGAAAAGCGGGATGACCGAGCCGTTGGAGCCGAGCACGTTACCAAAACGCACGGCGACGTATTCGGTTTCGGAATGATTGTTCATCGTTTGAACTATCATCTCGCAGATGCGCTTGCTCGCGCCCATGACGTTCGTGGGGTTGACGGCCTTATCGGTGCTGATAAGCAGCATTCGCTTCGCCTTGTATTTATCGGCCGCGCGAGCCACGTTCAGCGTTCCGAAAACATTGTTTTTGATCGCCTCGTTGGGGCTTGTCTCCATAAGGGGAACGTGCTTGTGCGCCGCAGCGTGGAAAACGTAATCGGGATGATAGGTTTCAAACACCATGTCGAGCCTCTCGCGGTCACGAACCGAGCCGATAAGCGCAACAAGGTTGAGCTCGGGATACCTGCGCTTGAGCTCCATCTGGATGTCGTAGGCATTGTTTTCGTAGATGTCGAAGATCAGCAGGGTCTTGGGCCCGTTCGCGGCGATCTGGCGGCAGAGCTCGCTTCCTATCGAGCCGCCTCCGCCGGTAACAAGGATCGTATTGCCCTTAACGTAGCCCATGATGCCGGAAAGATCGACCTTGACCGAGTCGCGCCCGAGGAGATCCTCTATCTGAACGTTTCTGATCTGGCTGATGCTGACCTCGCCGCTTGAAAGCTGAAGAAGGCTCGGAAGGATTCGCAGCTTGCAGCCGATGTCGCGGCAGATCTCGATGATCTCACGGCGCTGGATGTTCGTTGCCGACGGGATCGCAATGATTATTTCCTCTATGGAGTATTTTTTAACGGTTTCGGCAATCTTTTCGCGGCCGCCGACGATCTTGATACCCATCATGCGCTGCCCCCATTTCGCGGGGTCGTCGTCAACAACGGCAACTATTCTGTTGTACGAATTCTTGCTGGCCTGAATATCGGTCAGCGTGATAAGGCCGCTTCGACCCGCACCAACAAGCAGAGTGCGCCTTCCGCCGCGGCTCGCATGGAGCCAGTTTCGGCGAAGCAAACGGTATGAAAAACGGATGGCAACGACCATCATCGCAAGCAGGATGCCGTTTAGAACATGATAGCTCATGGGCATTTTGAGCTTGAAAAGCTTCATCAAAACGAAGCTCAAAACATCAACGACCGCGCAGGCAGCCACTATTCTCAATCCCTCGTCGAATGACGCGTATTCCCAAAGGCTGTTATACAGCTTGAAGAGGGCAAAGACGCCGATGCTGATAACGATATGGAGCGGCGTGAACTTGATGGCGTTTGCGAGGTAATCGCTTTTTGCGAGCGCAACGAAATCAAGATTGGAATCGAGAACGAGCGCAGCGAACGAAGCCGCCGCAAGCGCTATCACGTCGGCAAGAATAAGCATCATTATTCGCCATGTTTTGATTGAACCCCTTCGCTTTATCGATTTGCAGGTAATGGTCGGGGATTGATATTCTTTCATATTTCATAAACCTCGAGCGGAAGCCGTTGTATTGATGGGGGCGAACGGAAACTGCACGAAACCGACAAAAGCCGATTCGACATTCATCGGAAAAGCATGTATCGGATGAAATGCCACCGCCCCTCAGCCTACATTATAGATTATTACCGTTTAACTTGTCAATAATTATTGACAAAGTTTTGCGTTTGCAATATAATAGAGAAAATGCCATATGCTGTGCTTTTGCACACCTGCGGCATAATAAACAGCTTTGATCGGGACAGGACGCGCGTTTATTCGCTTCAAGAGAGCCGCCGGGCGGTGCGAGGCGGCAGCGGAAGAGGCGAGGTCATCACCCGTGAGCTCCGCTTGCGAAGCTCAAAACCTTCGTTTTGAATGAGTAGAGAGTGGCGGCTGCCGCCGTTATCAGGCATTGAGTGCAGAGGCTTTTTTGATGCGCGGAGCATACTAAGCCTTTGAATTCGGGTGGTACCGCGGTCAAGATCGCCCCGATGTTGGGGCGGCCTTTTTATTTTAAATGAATAGTTAATAGTTGAGGATGAAATCCCTTCGGGATTTCTTAAATAAAAGAATAATTTACATTGGAGGATAACAAAGTGTACAAGAAGGTTTCTACTTCTCTCGACTTCGTGCCGAGAGAGAAAGAAATTCTGGAGTTTTGGAAGCAGAACGGCATCTTCGAGAAATCCGTGAAGCTGTCCGAGGGGAAGCCCCCCTATACCTTCTACGACGGCCCGCCGACTGCGAACGGAAGGCCGCATATCGGCCATGTTCTTACCCGCGCCATGAAGGACATCATTCCGCGCTACCGCACGATGAAGGGCTGTGACGTTCTTCGCAAGGCGGGCTGGGATACACACGGTCTGCCCGTTGAGCTCGAGGTCGAAAAGCTGCTCGGTCTGGACGGCAAGGAGCAGATCGAGGGCTACGGCGTGCTTCCGTTCATCGAAAAATGTAAGGAATCCGTTTGGAAATACAAGGGCGAATGGGAAGAGATGAGCGATGAGGT
>JAFZJT010000163.1 GCA_017553815.1 Clostridia bacterium | reverse complement strand
TATAACCAATGCGATCTGCGAAGGGATCAACAGTATGATCCAAGCCGCAAAAAGGAAAGCAAGAGGATATCACACCTTTGAGGGCTTCTCCTCTATGATCTACCTTGTTGCAGGCAAACTGAAGCTCGCTTGTCTGAATCCGTTACGATAATGGGAGTAGAGCCTCGCAAACAACATATGTTGACAACAAGTGAAAAATATGATATAATAATGTATAAGCAGAAAATATTTTTTTGGAGGTTCATTGTGAAAAGAAACCTAATTCAACCATTGCTTTCCCTGCTTATAGTAACCATGTTGATTGTGAGCACATTCTCTCCGACGCTTGCTGCTTTCGATTGGCTCAACACGGAACTGCCTAAAACACAGACTGTTTATGAACTTGCAACCATTGAGTTAAAACTTCCCTCAAACGCGCGTATGGAGCAAGAAATCGAACTTCTCAGTAAGGCAGCGCAAGAATTCAAGAGTGCCGCAAAAAGCTTTGATGATTCAAGGCTGAATAGCATATTGGAAGTTCGATACGCTTCGGTCTATTCTGTTGGAAGGGAGACTGCTCGCAGATATGGGTACGACAAGTATCAGAACGTGATCGACCGTCTTGTTGCAAGAGCAAGGAGGCAAGGATTAGAGTTGTCGTCAAATATAGACGATTTAGCGCTGCAAGAGTTTGCAAAGGCACAGCTTCTATCAACAACAGAAACAGATGTCGTTGGCTTTGCAAAATTCATTGATATCTATGAGAATTATGCGTACAATGACGAAATAAGAAAAATCGTTGCAAGTCTTGGAGCACGCACGTTTGCTTCGGCGAGAGAGATAATCACTGATGGAGAATTTAATGAGTTGCTCGTCATGATGCCAATTGTTGAAACCAAGGGATACGAGTATGACGATCCGGATGAACCCCTTGAGGGTTATAACGCTTCCCGTGCTGTAAACTACGCTGCAACTTGGTGGAACAAGACAAACAATACTGAGTATGGCTATTATGCGACTTTTCACAATCATCCAACTCCAACTAACAACAATATGTGGTCGGGAGGAAGCGGAGATAATTACAGAACATGGAATGACTGTGCCGATTTCGTTTCACAGTGCCTTGCCGCCGGAGGAGCGAAGGCAAAACACAATTTACTTTATCCGATCACTAGCTCTGCAAACTGGCATTGTTGCGATTTTTGGTCTGCAAAGCCATCGCATTCATGGGGAGGAGCGCACAATTTCTATGCACACTGGAGTAGCAGAGTCGGTTTCAGATATTCTCCGGATATGGCTCGTGTCGGAGATCCGTGTAGCCTTGATGCAAATGGCGATGGAGTGATCGATCATACAATAATCATTGTCAGCGGTGGCAATTCACTATCGGGGATTAAATATGCCAGCCATACTAACGACCAGTATGCACAGCCTGGAAAATCGTTACAAACCATATGCAACGCATATGAAAAAGTATATGTTTATAGGGTGGGATAAATTATGAAGAAAAGTATTAAGAGTCTTATTACGGTATTGCTTGCGGCGATCATGGCGCTTTCTGCATTTGCGTGTAAGAAGGCTGCCGATCCGGAAGAATACTCGCGTGTTGTCGGCGAATATGATGGCACACCGCTTCGCGGCGGCTTTTTGACATCGGGAAACGATGCGTATAAGGTCGGCAAAAACAGCCTTGGTTTTCCCGTGTTCGTTTCTCCCGACAAGGCATGGGAAGCGTTCATCGTTGATTACGCCGAAGGGATAGAGATGGTCAAAAATAAATGCAATCTCAAACCGATCTCGAAAGAGTACTACAGACCGTATATTATTGGCGCGCAGTTAGCGACACATCCTAAGGGATCAAACGATGATCTGTATTGTGACGTTGCGTATTTTATAGACCTATACGAAAACAGCTTTCCGGAAGCATACACCGGCGATCACGGTGGTATGCCGCTCTGATGCGAGAAACGAGTGGTTTCTGCATACGATTAATACAAGCTATAAAGCACAAGCAGGCGGCGGGCAGCCGCTCCTGCTTGTGTTGTCATTGTGGCTGAAAGCGGAGCAGCTTCATTTGCAGCATGCGGATATATTGTTTGGATATGAGCTGAAATTCCGAAAGAACAGCTTTAGTATTTTCCGCTTGACAATTTCGCAGAATAGTAATAAAATACTGGGGTATAATTCAATACGGGCTATGAAGGAAAGAGTAGAGCTCTTCCACCGCGAGGGAGAATTCAAACGAAAGCTCCCGCAAGAGATACGCCGGTTGGTGCAAGGCGAAGCGGAAAGGGCTTGAACATGGCTCCCGAGCCCCCGAGGTGAACTGCTATTGCTTCAGCCTCGGCGTGTGCGCACGTTACAGCGCTCAATGAAGCCCGCGTTTTTCGCGGGGAAATAGGGTGGTACCGCGCTTAATAGCGCCCCTGTGTCCGTTCGGATGCGGGGGCTTTTTCATTAGTGAATAGTGAAGAGTGAATAATGAATAGTTGAGGTGGAAATTCCGAGGGAATTTCATAAATTTTATTCTTCTTCGCTGTATCGGCCGCCGAAACCGAAAAGAAAAAATGTATAGGTAAAGGAAAAGAAAATGGAAAACAAGAAAGCTCCGTACTACATTACGACCCCCATCTACTACCCGAGCGCGAATCTGCATATCGGGCACACCTACTGCACCGTCAACACCGACGCGCTCGCGAGGTACAAGCGCCTGACCGGGCACGAGGTCTATTTCCTCACCGGCGCGGATGAGCACGGCCAGAAGATAGAGCGCAAGGCCGAGGAAGCGGGCACGACCCCTCAGCAGTTCGTGGACGAGATAGTCAAGGGCTTCCACTCCCTCTGGGAGCTTATGGATATCTCGCACGACGGCTTCGTTCGCACCACGGACGACTACCATATCGCCTGCGTGCAGAAGGTTTTCAAAAAGCTGTATGAAAAGGGCGATATCTATAAGAGCAGCTATAAGGGAATGTACTGCACGCCCTGTGAAAGCTTTTGGACGGACACCCAGCTCAAGGAATCCGGCGGCGTTTGCCCCGACTGCGGCAGACCCGTCGAGGAGGTGGAGGAGGAGAGCTATTTCCTGAACGTAAGTAAGTACGCGCCCCGCCTCATCGAATACATAAACGAGCATCCGGACTTCATTCAGCCCGCCTCAAGGGCGAAGGAGATGCTCAATAACTTCCTGCTGCCCGGCCTTGAGGACCTCTGCGTCAGTAGGAGCACTTTCAAATGGGGCGTGCCCGTCGATTTCGACGATAAGCACGTTATCTACGTTTGGTTCGACGCGGTTTTAAACTACCTCTCCAAGCTCGGCTATCTCTCGGAAAACGATGAGCTTTATCAGAAGTTCTGGCCCGCAAGCGTGCATATCGTGGGCAAGGAGATTATCCGCTTCCATACCATCGTTTGGCCTATCATGCTGATGGCGCTGGATATCCCGCTTCCCAAGCAGGTGTACGGCCACGGCTGGCTCGTGCTGGACGGCAAGAGGATGGCCAAATCCTTCGGCAACGTGGTCGATCCCGTTAAGCTCGTGGAGCGCTACGGCGTGGACGCGATCCGCTACTTCCTGCTCTCCGAGTTCCAGTTCGGCACGGACGGCAATTTCAACAACGAGATACTGATAACCCGCATAAACAGCGATCTTGCAAACGACCTCGGCAACCTGCTTTCGCGCACCGTTGCGATGATCGAGAAATACTTCGGCGGCGAAGTCCCCGAAGCCAAGGTCTATATCCCCGAGGAGGACGACACGATTCTGCCCGTCGCAAGATCGCTCTATGAGAAGGTCGAGGCCGCGATGAACGCCGTTCACCCGAACGAAGCGCTCGCCGAGATCTTCAAGCTGATCAGGCTTTGCAACAAGTATATCGACGTCACCGCCCCCTGGGTGCTCGCGAAGGACGAAGCGAACCGTGATCGCCTCGGCACCGTGCTCTACAACCTCGCCGAGTGCATGAGGATCGTCGGCGTCTGCCTGCAGCCCTTCCTGACCCGCACCGCGCCCAAGATCTTCGCCCAGCTCGGCATCGAGGATGAAAGGCTGACCCGTTTCAACTCCATAACCGAGTTCGGCGCGCTCCCCGCCGGCACCAAGGTCGTCAAGGGCGAAGCGCTCTTCCCGCGTATAGATATAAGGAAGGAACTCGAGTATCTCGAGAGCCTGCTTCCGAAGGCGGAGGAAAAGCCGGAGGAGAAGGCGGGGGAGAAGCCCGAGGCAAAGCCCGAAGCCGAGGCTGAAAAGCTGCCCGAGATCAGCTACGATGATTTTGCCAAGCTCGATCTGAGGCTCGCAAAAGTGGTCGCCTGCGAGGAGGTGCCGAAATCGAAGAAGCTTTTGAAGTTCACCCTCGATCTCGGCGGCGAGCAGCGCACCGTCCTCTCCGGCATCAAAAATTGGTTCGGAACGGACGACCTCATCGGCAAAACCGTCGTCGTGGTCGCCAACCTCGCGCCCAAGGTGATGGCGGGCATCGAGAGCCACGGCATGATCCTCTGCGCGAGCGACGCGGGGGACGTGCATCTGTCCCCGCTCACCACGATGAGCGAGATGGAGAGCGGACTAAAGGTTCGCTGAACAAAAGCGCGTTGAAAAGCAAATATCGCTGAATACGACAAAAGACCGCCTTTCGGCGGTCTTTTGCCACAGTAAACAGGAAGGAAATACATGAATCGGAAGCTCCTCATTGCTCCTCTTCTGATGATATAACGCAGGTTAGTGTAAAATAATTCTGGGAGAAATAGTGAAGCTTCGCCACCGCAGGAGGCTTCCGCCCCCGCGGGGGCGGCGGCGAAAAAAACGGAGCGGCGCCTTTCGTGGTATAATTTGTTTGCCAACAAAACCGGAAAGAGAGG
>JAFZJT010000162.1 GCA_017553815.1 Clostridia bacterium | reverse complement strand
GGCTTGAAGTCCTCCATATAGCTCAGGTTATCCGCCATCTGCTCGGTGTTCGACATGCCGGAGAGCACCATCATCACGCCCGGAAGCGAGGCCGCGAAGCGTATCGCCCACGAGGGGATCGAAAGATCCGACGCGTGTCCCTTGAACAGCGCTTCCGCCTCGGCGGGGAGATTTGCGAGAGTCCCGCCCTTGACGGGCTCCATGACGATAACGGGCTTGCCGTGTTTCACGGCGGTCTCGTAGACCTCGCGCGAACGGATCCACTCCGATTCCCAATCGAGGTAGTTGAGCTGTATCTGCACGAATTCCATCTCGGGGTGCTTCGTGAGTATCTCGTCCAGAAGCTCCGGCGTATCGTGGAATGAGAAGCCCGCGTGCTTTACTAGGCCCTTTGCCTTTTTATCAAGCAGCCAGTTGAAGCAATCGAGCCTTTCGTAATCGGGAAGGCTCCCCGCCTCGATGCCGTGCAGCAGGTAATAATCGAAATACCCCGCGCCGGTCTGCTCGAGTTGTTCATTGAATATCCTGTCCCTGTCCTCCGGTGTATGGAAGAACGCGTTGTGCAGCTTGGTGGCCAACGTGAAGCTCTCGCGCGGGTAGCGGTCGACTAATGCCTCCTTTGCCACGCGCTGGCTCGCGAAGGCGTTATACATTATCGCCGTGTCGAAATAGGTAAAGCCCTTCTCCATGAAGAGATCGACCATGCGCTTGACCTCCTCAACGTCGACTGCGGCGGCGTTGTTGGGATCGGTAAGCGGCAGGCGCATGAGCCCGAATCCGAGTTTTTTCATATCCTTCCTCCTGAATATTATTCAAAATACAGTGTAATGGAAACGCTTTCCCCTGAGAGCAATTCCGCGAGCTCTTCGGAGGTCTTATCCGTAATACGTCCAAGGCGGGTATAAGCCCATGAGTTCGAGCCGTAGAAGATAACTATTTGATTGCCGGAGTAGAGGACGATATCCCCGGCCTGTGTGGTGGTCTGCGCGTCGCTTCTCGGCAGGTTTTGACCTATCGGCCCGACTTGCTCAAAACCGCCGTACGCGGACGTGTTTATTGTAACGCCGGATCCGCGAACGATATCCATAAGTGCGGATACGCTCTCGTTGTCCTCCCACTCTACCGTGACCGGTACGCCGTCAATGCTCATTCTCATGGACGCTTCCTCCCTGCCCGCGGCTTCATAAAGACCGATCTCGCGGAGCCATGCGGCGACCTCGTCTTTTGAAGAACCTATCACAAATCTTCTGCTTTCGAGCCAAGTCACGCTATCCGGAACGAGCCCGTAAAGGTTGCTTGCGCTCGAGCCCAGACCGCTGGAAGCGGAGGTGCAGAACGTGACGAGCGTCTTCCCCGAGAGATCGTAGCTTTCGAGGAAGGTGCTGATTATTCGCGGGGCCTGCCCGTGCCAGATGGGATGGCCGATGAGAATGACGTCGTACTCATCCATGTTTTCGACAGAGCCCGCGATCGCGGGACGGACGCTCGGGTCCTCCTGCTCCCTGTCGCAGCGGCCGCCGGTATAGTAGGCAAGATCCGCCTCCGTGTACGGCTCTGCGGCAACTATCTCATAGACATCCGCGCCGAGGAGCTCCGCCGCGTATTCCGCTATCGGTGCGGTATGCCCCGTGGCGGAGAAATACGCCACGAGTATGCGTGTTTCTCCGCTCGATGCGTCATCCGTCGGAGCCGCCGTTTCACCGGGCTGAGTTTCCGTCTGCGGCGCTTCTGTAACGACGGCAGCCTCGTTCGGCGCGTCAGTTGGCCGAGGGTCCGAAGCGCCTCCGCCCGCGCATCCGCACAGAAGAGACAGAAGTATTACGCAAGCAAGCGCCGCGCTTACGCGCTTATTCCAGCGCCATGCCAAACCTGTACGCTTCATCAAGCTCCTCATCAGTATCCGAACACCTCGACGGCCTTTTGCATGTTATCGCGGATAGAAACGCCGAACGGGCAGCGGGTCTCGCAGGAACCGCATTGGATGCACTCCTGAGCATGATGCTCGAGCGTCTTGTAGTGCTCGCGCACCGTTTCGGGAACGGAAGCCTGTGCCAATGCGAGGTGCAGGAACTTCGTCACGTCCGCAACGCTTATCTCCATAGGGCAAGGGGCGCAGTGGCTGCAGTACATGCAGTGCCCTTCCCAATGGATGCGGGGGAAGGAAGCAAGAGCAGAGGCATAGTCGCGCTCCCGTTCGCCGGCTTCACAGTAAGCCGCGCTCTCCTCGAGCTGTTCGACCGAATGCGCGCCTGCCAATACGACCGACACCGCAGGACGGGAAAGCGCGTAGGCGATGCATTGATGCGCCGTCAGCGCCACGCCCGCGGGTGAAAGCTCGGCATTCAAAAGATCGCCGCCCGCAAACGCCTTCATTACCGTGATACCCGCGCCGAGGCGCTCACAGGTCTCGTACAGCCGCTGACGGTCGGGATCCATGTTGGTAAGATCCTTTGAGTATGCTTCTTCGTTCCAAAGCTGCTCCACGTCCTCATTCGCGGGCTGCAGATCGTAGCAGGGGTTGACGGAGAACATCAGCACCTCGACGCCTCCCTCCGTGACCGCGCGCTCCGCGACCAGCGGGTTGTGGCTCGAAAGCCCGATGTGGCCGATGCGCCCGTTTGCCTTCAGCTCGCGCGCATAATCGAGGACGCCGTTATTGACGATCTCTTCCCAATCGCTCATCGCGTCGCAGTAGTGGATCATGCCCACGTCGATATAGTCGGTTTTGAGAAGGCGCAGGCTTTCCTCAAAGCCCGCCTTGACCTCCTCGAGGTCGCGCGTGCGGCAGTACTGCCCGTCCTTCCAGACGGAACAGATATGGGATTGGATGATGAATTTATCCCTGCGGCCTTTGAGCGCCTCGCCGATCGCCGAGCGAAGCTCCGGGTCGGAGGCGTAAAGATCGAAATAGTTGATACCGAGGCGTTCGGCTGCGTCGAACAGCTTGCCTGCCATTCTGCATTCATCTTCCATCATGCCCTCGCAGCCTATTCCTATCACGCTGACGCGAAGGCCGGTGTTCCCAAGCTCTCTGTATTCCATATTCTTTTGAGGCTCCCTTTCGTCGTTCATTCGTTCATTTTGTCAGTGCACCTGCTGCTTCGCCCAGGCCGCGACTTCCTTTTCGGAGCTCCGGGCGTTCGAGCCGAGCACGGCGAGCCCCTGCCCCACGGTCGCTCCATTGCAGTATTTCCTAAGTGCCGCTGGCGCTCCGGCAAGGCCGCTGCCCTCATGCGTCATGAGGGGGAATACCCTTTTGCCGGTGAAGTCGAGCGCCTCGAGCTGCGTAAACACCGCGCAGGGGTAGGTGCCCCACCAGCAGGGACCGCAGACGAAGATATTGTCGTATTTGTCGATATCGGTCAGCATCTCTTTAAGCTCCGGCCTCGCGTTCGTGCGCAGCTCCGCCTTCGCCTCCTCGGTGCAGGTCGTGTAGTCCTCGGAATAGGGCTTGACGGTATCGACCTCAAACAGATCGCCGCCGATCGCCTTCTGTATGTATTCCGCGCAGATCTCGGTGTTGCCCTTCTCGATACTGCGGATAGCCCCGCCGAAATAGTTCTGGCCTTTTCTCGAATAGTAGATTATCAGATTCATTTTATACTCCTCTCATTTCTTGTCCCAAGTCAGTATTCCTGTCTCGACCGCCGCTTGATAGCGGGAGATCTTCCAGTCGAGCAGGTTCACGGCTTCAGTCAGCTCGTCGAGCTGCCTGCCGAGAGCTTCGCGCTCATTTGAAAGCAAGTCCAGCCTCGCTTGGAGCGTCTCGTCGCCCATGTTGAAGAGCCGCACGTACTCGGCTATCGCCTCTACGGAGACTCCCGCCTTTCTGAGGCAGACTGCGTTCTGCACCCATGAGAGAGCTTCGTCGTCATACTCGCGTATGCCGCCCTGCGACCTTCCGACTTTCGGTATCGCGCCGACCTTTTCGTAATAGCGGAGCGTGTCGGCAGTAATGCCGAACCTCTCGCAAACGTCCTTTATCGTCAATCCTTATCACCTCCGGGTGTTCTTTCTGAGACTATTGTACTACATGGAGTTAGCTCCAAGTCAAGAGGCATTCTCACACAAAGAAAAATATATTCTTCGTGCATCCTCCGCTCTGAGTCGCTCCCGAAATAAAAAAGAGGGGAGGTCCCGCACTGATTCGCGCGAAACCTCCCGTTTGATTTTGTTGGCGGCGATCATCCTGCCGTTTTCAACAGATGAAGCTTTCCTGAGCCGATACCCATACCCGCAAGGTATTCGTCCGCCATGGCGATGTTCTCGCGCTGGAAGCTCTCGAATGCGTCGCAGTAGGTATTCAGCGTGATGCTGATATCCGAATGCCCTAAAAGATGCTGAAGCACCTTCGCCTGCATCCCCGCCTCGATACACCTTGTCGCGTAGGTATGCCGAAGCGAATGGAGCGATACCTTGCCCTTGACCTTACTGTCAACGATCCCGTACTTTTCAAGGGTACGCTTGAACTCCATATTGACCTGTGAGGTGGTTATGTGCTTCCCCTTGTAAATAAACAGGTACTCGCTGTCTTCGGCGCAATGAAGGATCTCTTTGACGAGAGGCATTACAGTTTCCGAAATACCGATGACGCGGTTGCCGTTTTCGGTCTTTGCGCTTTGAGATACAAAGGCCCTGCCCTTGATATCCCTCGAAATCGTTCTGCTGATGCAGATCGTCTTCATCTTGAGATTGATATCGTCGATCTTCAGGGCGTTTATCTCACCCATCCTCATTCCCGTAAACATCGAAAGCAGCATCTGATGGGAATAGTTGACGTCCTCCGTCGTAAGCACTTCATAGAGCTTTATCTGCTCCTCCTTGGTGAGAGCCCGCACCTTTTCGGTACGCTTTTCCGACTTCGGCTTTCTGATCCCTTCCAACTGGTTTTTGGTGAGGATTGTCCTTTTGACGCCCTCCCGCATGGTCCGCTGGATCATCATATAAATCTTGTCGATCACGCTTTGCGCCGCTCGAGTTTCCGTTAAGAGATACTCCTTGACCCCGGTATAGTGGAGCTGCTGCATCGGAGTCGTATTCATATAGGGATTCGCCTCGATCCGCTTCAGCGTTTCGATATGCCTTGAATAGGTGCTTAGGCGGATAAAGTTCATGTTGAGATCGTCCTTGAGCATCTGCCTCGCCAGCTGTGGCAGGGTGATCTGCTCCTGCGAGACATAGGTGCCCGTGATCATGCTGTACTTGATCTTCGTCAGCTTCTCGGTGACTTCCTTTTTGCTCTTGCCTAACACGCTTCGGCGAATGGGCTTGCCTTCATCATCGATCCCGACGACGATCTGACCCCTGTATCCGTTTTCGATCTTATAAACGCTGCCTTCGCCGTTGCCGTTCTTTTTCTTCTTGTTCTTAACATTGTTTTTACTCTTGCTCGAGTTTTTGCTGTTGCCCTTACTCTTGCTCGAGTTTTTGCTATCACTCTTACTCATGTTTTTACCTCCGAATTCTTTATGATGGGACACGGATATTGTATTAAGTATCCGTGTCCCGTTCAAATGTGCGGCGTCAGACGCGCCGCTCGGATGCCCACTTGATAAACTCGGACTTCATGACCTTAAGGTTTTTCCCACACATGACGAGCGGGAAATCCTTCCGACGCATGATCTGACGGGCGACGGGGACGGAACAGCCCATGAGTTTCGCGATCTCCTTCGTGCCGATAAAGCGCATACCGTCTTCAAGCGCGGCCGTGTTTTCCTTATCTTCCAAACTATCTCACCTCCCTCTGATGCATGAGGTAACGGTGGTAGTGATCGACAGCTTTTATGATGAATTCCTGCAGCTGTCTGTCGGTATAGCTGTCGGGCACCTTGCCCTTAAGGGCAGAGAGCGGGACGCTGACCCTTTCCTTCTGGTTGGGCTTTTCTTCCGCCATTATTGCGATGATGGCTTCCTCCTCGAGCTTCCCCTCGCCGCTCAGGCGCTTCAAACGGCATGCCTGGGAAAGCGACGGCGTCGCAAGCGTAACGCCGATCTCGGTGAAGAGCATTTCCTGCTCTTCCTGTGAAAGGTAGGAAAGCTCCACCGCGGGAGTGAACGCGATGCGTTCCTCGTCCACCATTCGGAGAAGGGGCGGGATGAGGTTGGTCAGACGGATGTAGCGCTGGACTTGACGACCACTGTCGTCGTCCGATATTTCCTCTCGTGTCCACTTCTGGCCAACTTGTCCAGAAGATCCCTGATGGGAAAGCGCTTCCAGCTTCAACTTGTACGCAAACGCCTTCTCGCTCGGGAGCAAACGCTCCCTGTGCAGATTGCTGTCGACGAGCGCGACCGCCGCCTGATCTCTCGTCATATCCATCTCAATGGCAGGGATAGTTTCAAGCCCCGCACGCTTCGCGGCGTGTATGCGCCTGTGCCCGGATATGACCTCATAACCGCCCTCGATCGGGCGGACATTGATCGGCGTCATAACGCCGTGTTCTTCGATGCTCTCGACGAGCCTGTCCATCTCCTCATCGTCGACGACCCTGTACGGGTGCTCCTTGAAGGGACGGAGCTCCGAGATGCTGAGTTCTTTGATCGTTTCTTTTGCTTTGTTTGTATTCATTTTGATTCTCCTTATAATTTGTTTTTGAAATGGAAAGGCGCCCGCATACGCAAGCGCCCTGAGTTGTTGTATTTGTCGTCTTGTCTCTGACCGAAAACAAGACATTGGACTTCCAAAACGAGACATTGAAAGCCGAAAACAGTACATTGACATCGGAAAACAGTACATTGGGCTCCGAAAACAGTACATTAACAGGAGGTTTTGCGGTTATAACCCGAAAAACTACAGCAAAGTGACAAGTTTTGCGGTTAAACCTCACAGTGCTCTTTTTGATTACCTTTCTTCCTCCCGATACATCGGCTTACCGTCGAGCATGGGCACATCCTCGAACGCCTTTTGCATCTTGGGAATATCGGCCTTGATATCTTCGCAGATACGCAGCTCTCTTCGCACGAAGCGCATTTGCTTTGTCAGTTCTGCTATTTCGGGTATCTGTTCGCCCGTTCTTCGCTGTTCTTTTCGAAGCGCATCGCGCCTTGCTTCCAGCTCGCGGTATTCTTCGGTGCGCATTGCTGCGTGCGCGTCAAGCTGATCCTCATAGTCTATCCCGTACTTTTCGAGCAGGTCTTGCTGCCTGATGTATCGCTTGAGCTTTCGGACCTCTTCGCGGTTTACCCTGTAAGCGACCTTTTTGCCCTTGCCGATCCACCCCAGCACATACATCCACGAAAGCACCAGCGCGCTGAGGCCCATGCCTTTATAGTAAGGCACTGGCGGCTTTTCCGCTCTCGGTATGACAAGCACTTCCGTCTGCCGCTCAAAGCTGTCCCAAAGCATTTCTTCGATATCGTCTTCGGTCATGCTCTTGCCGTCCTTTTTAAGACGCAATGGCCGCTTTCCGCCGGGAGGTAGGAAAGAAGGATACTTGCATCGATGATCGACCGTATAGCCCAGCTCCCGCATGAGCCGATAGAAGTCCCGGACGTCTGTCGCAAGGTTTATGCACTCCCTCATATCGAGATCGAGCATATCCTTCATGGTGAGCTGCCCCTCCCTGTGAGCCCGCCATTCCGCGAAGCTCAAGCCATGACTTCGGGGGTTTTCGATAACGTACAGCCCGTGTTCCCGGCAGAGCTCATCGGATACCTCCCTT
>JAFZJT010000161.1 GCA_017553815.1 Clostridia bacterium | reverse complement strand
TTCGAACCGAAAGCCGCATAAAAACCGCCCTTCAAACACAAGCCGTTATTAAGTGTACCCAAAAACAGGTCAAACACAAAAAACACCCCTGATTTCCGCACATTGCAAGATGTGTTTCCCATGTAAACCTGAAAACAGCAAAAAGAAAGGGACTGTTGCATGCATTTTGCTTGCTTGTGCAACAGCCCCTTGCAGGCATATAACCGTACTTCCGCATGCGAAAAGTTTTTTCGCGCCTGAGAAAACAGATGTGTAAAAAACACTGATCCCTACCTTGAACCTTAACGGATAAGAAATAAAAAGAAAAGAATAACGCCGAACATTGACAATGAACTCTTACCCAATTATAGATCAGAAAGCATGATCCTAAGATCATAAAGGCACGACGGAAAACTCTGATTCAGAAGTTTTGTGCAGATATCAGAACTCTATCTCCATTTTTTCGGTGGTGTTCACGATATCGAGCGCGTTTTGAAGCCTTGCAAGCAGATCGCCCGCGGCGGTCATATCGGCTTCAACCTGTGCAACGTCATAGTTTGTGTAGCGATAGTCGATTATATTGGACTGCATTCCCCCTTGCTCGCGCTTTTTGGGCAGAGCGTCCGCCATAGGGTACAGCCTGCGCTTTCTTAAGGAAAGCTGGGGCATATAGACGAGCACCTCGTCGATAGTCATATCGAAGCCGGGAACCTTATGGGTCGTGTTGAAAACGTTTACAGCGTGCTTGACGGCGCGTATCTTACGCTCGATCTCCTCGAGCTGGCTCTTTGTGCTCTCGTAGTCGTAATCGGGACGAACGGATTCGATATCCTCCGAAAGCGCCGCGATAAAGGAACTGCTCTGACGCTCCTTGCTTATAAGCATTTCGTGCTGTTCATTCAGCGCTTTGAGAAGCTTTGCCGCTTCCGCGGAAGTGTAATTCATGCTTCATCTCTCCTTTTCGTTATTTTGGTTTATTCATCGGTGCATACTGACCGAGCAGTGCAAACGCTTATGCCGCCGGATCCTTGGACGCATCCTCATAAGGATAAACAGCCTCACAAGGCATCTTTTCGCACCAAGCTTCGTTGAAAATGCTCGAATTTCTGCGATTTTCGCCTCGTCCGGCACGAAAATCTGCTCTTTTGAGACGCTGCGAGGTTTTCAACCAAGTAACATAACAAAGAATCCGAGAAAGCGTGATGTGTTCCTGTGTTTTTCGATTGATGAATAAGCTCTTGCAGGCTGAAAACCTGTATCTCCTTATGCGGATACGCCCTTCTGACCGCTTTTTCTGTATGAAAGAGGTGTGCAGCCGAACCTTCTTTGAAAGAGCCTGCTGAAATAGCTCTGATCGGAAAATCCGCAGCTTTGTGCGATATCGGCAACACTCGAGCGGGTGCGTCTGAGCATCTCGAGGCTGACCTCAAGCCTATGGTGATTCAGGAACGCGACTGGCGAAAACCTCGTGTAGGTGTTGAAAAGCTTTGTACACTGGCTTCTGCTGACGCTGCCCGCCGCCGCGATATCATCGAGCGAGATCTGCTCGTGGTAATTCTTATAGATAAATTCGGTCATGCGCTGCTGAACCGCGGCGTTTCCGTCCGCACTCGGAAGAGAATTGCTGCCCGTGTAGGCAAGATATAGCTGGCGCAGAAGTCGCAGAAGCTGCGATATCATCTCAAGTTCATAGCCGCTCTCCTTGTGGAATTGAAGCTGCTCCATCCTGCGGATTATTGAGGCGATCTCAGCTGAGGGCGAATCGCTTCCCGCAAAGCGAACGTGGGAAAACCTGCCATCGTCGAGCATCGGACGCACGAAGCGCTCATACAGCGGTGCGTTAGCAGAAAGCAGGCTCATGCCGACGATCAGCACCTTATGGCAGCATTCATGCCCGTCGAGAGGGCGCAGGAAGTGCATGTGCTTTCTGTTTATAAAACAAACGTCGCCCGAATGCAGCTCGAACACGTCCGCATCCGTCTGGCACAAGATCCTTCCGTTATTTATGAGGATAAGCTCGATGCTGTCGTGATAATGCGATATCTCGCTGTGCGTGCTGCGCTCGCGGATGCTCTCGGTCTTTATGTATACCGGCAGAGCTTCATTTTCATAAAAAATCGTATCCATGAAAAATCATCCTGATTTTTTGACAGATAATACAATTATCTGCCCGAGATTTATTGTATTATAGCATCAACAATAGAAGGACGCAAGCCCCTTTTCGGAAAACTTTCCGATTCGGCCTATCCGCGCTTTGGGGATTGACTGAAAACAAAGCTTGTATTATAATCTAATCATAGAAATTTCTTCAATTTTTGAAGACACGGAGGCAATATGGTAAACCGTCTTGAAGAATATGCACATCTTGTTATCGAGATCGGTCTGAACGTTCAAAAGGATCAGATCGTTATTATCAATTCGCCAGTGGAGTGCGCCGATTTTGCACGCCTCTGCGTCAAGGCCGCCTATGAGGTCGGTGCTCGGCAGGTCGTTATGAACTGGCGTGACGACGTCGTTGCGCGCGAGTATTGGCTGCATGCATCGGACGAGGTTTTCGACGAGGTCTTCCCCTGGGAGGTCGAGAAGAATCTTGAGCTCGCAAAGCGCGGCGCGGCAAGGCTCTCCATCGCGGCGACCGATCCCGAAAACCTCAAGGGCGTGAACCCCTCGAGGCTTGCAAGAGCCGGGAAAGCGCAGGGCGAAGCAAATAAGGAATACACCGCCATGATGATGGCGAGCGAGGTGCCGTGGTGCGTTGCGAGCGTGCCCGTGCCCTCTTGGGCAAAGAAGGTGTTCCCCGGCATACCCGTTGATGAGGCCATAGAAAAGCTTTGGGACGAGATTTACAAGGCCATCCGCATCGACGACAACGGCGGCGCCGTTGAGCGCTGGAAGAAGCATTGTAAAACGCTTTCCGATAGGGCGCATAAGCTCAACGACTACGCCTTCAAGTACCTTCATTATAAGAATTCGCTCGGCACCGACCTCAAGGTGGAGCTTCCCGTCGGTCACGTATGGGTCGCGGGCTCAGAGTTCAGCAAGGCGGGCATCGAGTTCGTTGCAAACATTCCCACAGAGGAGATATTCACCGCTCCCAAGCTCGACGGCGTGAACGGCGTTATCTACGCCTCAAAGCCCCTCGTTATCGGCGGCAATATCGTGGACGGCTTCCATTTCGTTCTCAAGGACGGCAAGATCGTCGATGCCCATGCCGAGGTCGGCGATGAGTTCCTCAAGCACCAGATCGAGCTTGACGAGGGCGCGTCCCGCTTTGGCGAGGTGGCGCTCGTGCCTTTCGACTCTCCCATCTCCAACAGCGGCGTGCTTTTCTACAACACGCTGTTCGACGAGAACGCCTCCTGCCATTTCGCATTCGGCGAGGCATACCCGACCTGTATCCAAGGCGGCGCCGAGATGGACGAGGAGCAGCGCAATGCACACGGCTTGAACAGCAGCATCACGCACGTTGATTTCATGGTTGGCACCTCCGATCTTTCGATCGATGGCGTCAAGGAAAATGGTGAGATCGTTACAGTTTTCAGAAACGGCAATTTCGCATTCTAAATACGGCTTATCCGACTGCGCGATCCTCCGCGCAGTCTTGCTTTAGGGCTATGGCGAAAAGCGCAAGATTAAAAGAAAACAACTTCAAGCTCAGCGGCGAGAATATCAGATTCATCGTCTATATCCTGCTTGCCGTCTTATGCATCGCGCTGTTTCTTATCTTCGGAAGGTCGGGCAGAACTGCGCCCACATCCGCGGACGCGTCGCCCTCCACTGCAGCCGCACCCACCGCCGAGCCGAAGGGAGTGCCGATGGGCAAGTTCGTCCGCGCTCTGAATGAAAGCGGGATGGATTGCGATATAGGCGAGGTTCGGATCATCGACGGTAACGAGTTCACCTATCCGCTCACCATGCCGGACTGCCGCGACGGGGCGTTTCTTGCCGTCAAGACCGACTCCATCGGAAGAGTCATTGAATGTACGCTCGAGCTTGGGTATATGTATGCGGGCGAGCCCGACGCAAGCTTTTCCGACGCTACGGCCTCAGTAATAAAAGCGGAGTATCGCAGGCGCGAAAAGGCTGATACGGCGCTCGTTTCCGCGTTTATTGAGAGCATCTATGCCCTTCTTGCGGACGACTGCAATATCTCCGCCATCGACGGCAAGAAGATAGCCGATTCGATCGAAAGCGCATATTATTCGGGAAAGAGTTACGACAAAAAAGCGGGGAGCGCCCGCTTCTATTGCGAAACCGAAAACGCGGAGGATGACGAGTTTAACTTCACCTTCCGCGTTATAGCTTCATTCAACTATTGACATTGAGCCTTGTTTTTGCCTGCTTTTCAATGCTGCGGCGTACTGCACCGGCAATGTTTTCGGGAGTGAAGCCAAAATGCGTGTAAACGAGCGAACCGGGAGCCGATGCGCCGAAGCCCGTCATCGAAACGATCTCGCCGTCGAGCCCCGTATAGCGGTGCCAGTAATTGCCGCCGAGCGCCTCGACAGCAGTTCTTGCGCGAACGCCCGAGGGGATGACGCTCTCGCGGTATTCCTCGCTCTGCTTTTCAAACAGCTCGCAGCAGGGCATAGAAACGACGCGAACATTCCTTCCTTCAGCTTCAAGAAGCTTTTGAGCATCGATGGCGAGGGAGACCTCGGAGCCCGATGCGATGATGACCGCCTCAAGCGCCTTGGGATCGCCCGCCTCGCTGATGATATAGCCGCCCTTGAGCGCATCTCGGCCGCTTCCGGCAAGCTGAGGCAGGTTCTGGCGCGAAAGCGCGAGCACGGCGGGAGCGTGAAGTTGCATCGCCGTAAGGTAGCATGCCGCCGTCTCTTTGCCGTCAGCGGGACGGAACACGAAGGTGTTCGGCGTTGAGCGGAGCATCTCAAGCTGTTCTATCGGTTGGTGCGTGGGGCCGTCCTCGCCGACGCAGATGCTGTCGTGCGTCATGATATAGACAACGTTCAGCCCCATGAGCGCGCTGAGCCTTGCGGCGGGCTTGAGATAATCGGCGAAAACGAGGAAGCCCGCGCAATAGGGGCGAAGGCCGCCGTAGAGCGCAAGACCGTTTGAGATTGCCGCCATTGCGAATTCACGGATGCCGTAATGCACGTTCCTGCCCTCTGGTGTTTCGGGGCAGAAGTAGGGAAGACCCTTGATCTCGCTCATGTTGGTCGGCGAAAGATCTGCGCTGCCTCCGAAGAGGTTTTCGATGCGCTCGGCAAGCCTGTTGAGAACCGTGCCGGAGCACACGCGAGTTGCTATCGGCTTGTCCTCAAAATCGAAGAGCGAATCGTCGTTAAGAAGCGATTCAGGAAGCTTTTTATCGAGCCAAGATGCGAGCTTGGTGCAGAGCTCGGGATACGCCTTGTGGTATTCTTCGAGCATTGCGTCGTAGTCGGAGACCGCCCTGTCGTTTTCGCTCATAAGCTCGGCGATATGATCCTTGACCTCGCCGGGCACTTCAAAGGGCGCGTACTCCCAGCCGAGGCTCTTTTTCCAATCGGCGATAACGTCGTCGCCAAGCGGAGCGCCGTGGCTCGATGCGGAGCCCTGCTTCGACGTGCCCTGCGCGATATTGGTGTGAACTATGATGAGCGAAGGATGCTTTTCGTCCTGCTTTGCTTCATTTATCGCGGCACGTATCGCGTCGATATCCTCGCCGTCCGCAACGTTGAGCACCTGCCAGCCGTAGGCGGTGAAGCGTACGCTGACGTCCTCGGTGAAGGTGATATCGGTGCTGCCCTCGATGGTTATTCCGTTGCAGTCGTAGACTGCGATGAGCTTACCAAGCTCCATCGTGCCGGCAAAAGAAGCCGCCTCGGAAACAACGCCTTCCATGATGCAGCCGTCGCCGGTGAGCGTGAAGGTGTGGTTGTTGAAAACGGGATAGCCCTCGCGGTTGAAAACGGCGGCGAGATGCTTTTCGGCAACAGCCATACCGACGGCCATTGCAAAGCCCTGCCCGAGCGGACCCGTGGTGGCTTCAACGCCGGGGGTATGAGAGAACTCGGGATGACCGGCGGTCTTGCTTGCGAACTGACGGAAGGATTTGATGTCGTCTATTGAAACGTCATAGCCGAAAAGGTGCAGAAGTGCATAGTTGAGCATGGAGGCATGTCCTGCGCTGAGGATGAAGCGGTCGCGTCCGAGCCAGTCGGCCTGCGAGGGCTTCTTTTTGAGTTGCTCGAAGATAGCAAGCGCGATGGGAGCCGAGCCGATCGCCATGCCGGGATGGCCGCTCTTTGCCTTTTGTATGGCGTCCGCACAGAGGGTCCTGATGGTGTTTACAGTAAGCTTATCGATGTGTTTCATGATCGCTCCGAATGGGCGGATTTTGCGCAGGAACGCAAGCCCACAGTACAATTATACCGCCGAAACTTGATTAAAACAAGGCAAAATCATTTGAGGAGAAATTATATTGCACGGAATGATTTCTAAAACCGTGTGCAATGAATATCGAAAGTCAAACGGAGGGCTTTGAAAAACCCGGGAGGAGCGCATGGGATGCTCCGATTAAACAGGGCGAGCTTGATTTGCAAGAGCGGGCATTGTATAATACATGTCAAAATGCAAAGAGAGGGCGTTTGACCGTGAGAGCGAAAAAAGCCGCTGCGTATATCATTGCTGTTCTTCTGTTGATCCCGCTCTCGGCAGGCTTTGTACTTGAGCCCGTTTTCAAAGTCTGCGCCAAAATAGATCCGCTTTATTGGCGGGAGCATTTCATTTCGCTGATCTCTGTAGCACTGCGCTGCGGCTTTACCTATACACTACTATGTTTTTATGCGAGAGCAAGATGGAAGCAGTGGATCCGCCACTGAGTTATGCGGCCATGAAAAAGACCGGGAGCGTTTGCTCTCGGCCTTATTTCTGTTTAGCTTAATTGAAGTACCTGTCAAGCAGACCCTTAAATGCCTTGCCGTGCCTTGCCTCGTCGCGAGCCATCTCATGAACGGTGTCATGGATAGCGTCGAGATTCAGCGCCTTTGCGCGCTTTGCAAGGTCGGTCTTGCCTGCGGTCGCGCCGTTCTCGGCCTCAACGCGCATCTCAAGGTTCTTCTTGGTGCTGTTGGTGACTACTTCGCCGAGAAGCTCTGCAAACTTCGCCGCATGCTCTGCCTCTTCAAAGGCCGCCTTCTCCCAGTAAAGGCCGATCTCGGGATAGCCCTCGCGGTGCGCAACGCGCGCCATTGCAAGATACATACCGACCTCGGTACACTCGCCCTGGAAGTTCATGCGAAGATCGTTGAGGATATCCTCGGGTGCGCCCTCGGCAACGCCGACGACGTGCTCGGCCGCCCAGCTCATCTCGCCGGACTGCTCGGTGAACTTGGAAGCGGGAGCCTTGCACTGGGGGCAGAACTCGGGAGCCTCATTGCCTTCATGGACGTAGCCGCATACGGAACATACAAACTTTTTCATATTAAATAAACCTCCGAATAATATTTTTGCTCGGCGAAGCACAAGATGTTGTGCCCGCCTTGCTTTGAGTTCATAAATATTTTATCATATCGGGATGAAAAGTCAATAACCGTTTTTGGCAGAATCTCCTAAAAACAGCTGATTTTAGTGACAATATCACATAAATGAAGCAGAACACGCCAAATGCGTGTTCTGCTCGAATGAGTTGCTTGAATTTTTAGGATCGGAGGATCACTTGAAGATCCTGTTCCATGCCGCATCGTAGAGGCTCATATTGTCGCCGAGATCGTGAAAGATCTTGCAGCGGGCAACATCCTCGGCGCTGATATTGTATGCGGAGCATTCGGTGAAGAACTCGTCGATCTTATCCGCAACGAGCATGTTGGGGGAGGAGTAGCCGATGTACTCGGTGTTCATGGCCGCAATATCGCCGTCAAGCAGGAAGTTGATGAACTGCTCCGCCATCGCCTTGCGGGGGCTGTTGGCGGTGATAACGATATTATCGAAATATACGTTGCTGCCTTCTTGGGGCACGAAGAACTCGAGCTCGTCGCTGCCGTCATCGGGATCCATGCACCAAACGGCGTCGCCGGAGTAAACGAGCGCGATCGCGCCGCTACCGAGGCACATGCTGTCCTTAACGTCGTCGGTAAGCCAAGCGCGAACGAGGGGCTTGACCTTGATGAGCTCATCCGCAGCGGCGTTGATCTCATCCTCATTCACGGTGTTCAGATCGTAGCCGAGCTTGCAAAGAGCGGCTGCCATCGAGTCGCGAACGCTGTCATACATGAAAATCTTGCCGGAATATTTCTCATTCCAGAGCAGATCCCAGGAGCCGAGATCCTCTTCATCGACCATGTTTACGTTGTACATGATCCCAAGAACGCCCCAGGTGTAGGGAACGGAATATTTGTTGCCGGGATCGAAGGACTCGGAGAGCTTGAGGAATTCGGGGTCGATATTCTTGATATTCGGGATATTGTCGAAGTTTATCTCGGCAAGCCTGCCCTTGGCGATAAGGCGCTCGACCGCATAGTCCGAGGGGATGCAGAGGTCGTAGGGACAATCGTCGGTATCGAGCTTGATTATCATTTCCTCGTTGCTGGTGACCGGGGTCTCCTTGATGGTGATGCCGGTCTGCCTCTTGAACTCATCCTTAACTTCCTTATCGAGATAATCGCCCCAGTTCAGAAGATACAGCGTCTTTTCGCCGGAAGCGTCGCCCTCGCCTTGAGGCGCGGGGGTGTTGGTGCCGGTGGAAGGCTTGCAGGCGGCAAACGCGAGCGCAAGCGAGAGAACGAGCAGAGCAGAGAGAACGATAGAGAAGATTTTTTTCATTTCTTTTTTTATCCTCCGATAATGATGCTGACCTCTTGGGTCAAGTTTTTTGTTTTATCAGTCAAGCGAAGGCTCAAGCCTTGCGCATAACCTTCTTCTTTTGCTCGGCGGCCACCTTTTCCTGATGGATGCTTCGCAGGTTGACGATTAGAAGCAGAACGCCCACAACGAGGAACATGAGCGCCGAGAGAGCGCAGAACTTGGTGTGAACGCCGCCCTTTGCGGTCTTGGAGAAGATGAGCATCGAAAGGTTCATGCTCGTTCCTCCGGTGAAGAGGCTTATCGCGAAATCGTCGATACTCAGGGTAAACGCGAGTATCAAGCCCGAAACGATACCGGGCATGATATCCGGTATAACGACCTTTGTGAGCGCCTGGAATGGACTGCATCCGAGATCCATCGCCGCTTCATAGAGCGTGTCGCTGCTCTGACGGAGCTTGGGGAGCACCGAGAAGATGACGTAGGGTATGTTGAAGGTCGTGTGCGCGATTATTAGCCTCAATAGTCCAACGCTCTGGCTAATGCCGATGAAGGCGAAAAGAAGCATCATCGAAACGCCGGTAACAAGGTCGGGATTGACCATCGGAAGCTGGGTGAAGGATTCAACGACCTTGCGCGGGCGGCGCTTCATCGAGTGAAGACCTATTGCCGAAGCGGTACCGATGAGCGTTGAAACGACGCTTGATACGGCGGCGACCACGAGCGTTGTGATGAGCGCGTCGAGAACGTCCGCATCTTTGAAAAGGCTCGTGTACGCGCCAAAGGAGAAGCCCTTCCACTGAACTGCGGTCCTCGATTCGGTGAACGACATGATTATCATCACCACGATGGGCAGATACATGAAGATCACGACGAGCCCGATATAGGAGTGCTTGAGAAAGCTGAGTAATCTTTTCACCAGAGCGTACCTCCCGAAGCGGAATTGTCCTTATCGATGCGGTTCATTATTATCATCGAGATAACAACGAGCACGATCAGCACCAGCGAAAGCGTTGAGCCTATGCCGAGCACGCTGTCGGTACCCGCAAGGAATTTTTCTTCGATGACCTGACCGAGCAGGATGACCTGCTTGCCGCCGAGCATAGTGGAAACAGCGAAGGTGGACATCGCGGGAACGAACACCATCGTTATACCCGAGATAACGCCCGGAAGGGACTGCGGCAGGATGACCTTTGTGAAGGTCTGCACCGAGTTTGCGCCAAGGTCGTGCGCGGCTTCAACGAGCGAGCGGTCGAGCTTTTGAAGCGTGGTGTATATCGGCAAAATCATAAAAGGAAGGAAGTCGTAGATGGTTGCCAATAGCACCGCGCCGGGGGTGTACAGAAGCTGCATATTTCCCGCTCCGAAGAACGAGAATATCTGCTGAAAAACTCCGCCGTCAAACAGTAGCACCTTCCATGCGAGCGTTCGAAGCAGCATATTCATCCACATGGGGAGGATGAAAAGAAGCGAAACGAGCGCGGCCGTGCGCTTTTTCATGCCCGCGAGGATGTAGGAAACGGGGTAGCCGACGAGCAGGCAGATAGCCGTTGTCGCAAGCGCTATCCAAAGGGAATTCCAGAATGCGCCGAGATAGGTGTCGTTCGCAACCACGCTCTTGGCGTATTCGAGCGTGAAATGCCCGTTGTCGAAGAAAGCGTAATAAAGAACGAACAGCATCGGAGCGATAATGAATATCGGCATCCAGACGAAGACGTACGGATAGGACAGGCGAACACGCTTCATTCGTTGCTCACCGCCTCTTTATCCGCGTCAAAAGCGCTCGTCACGCCCTCGGTGGTGGGGATGCCGCACTCGCGGTCGGGCCACATTATCTGGATGGCGTCGGGAACCACTTCGATGCCGACCTTCTCGCCGACGGGAACGAAGTCGGTGGACTGAACGCGCCAGTTCATGCCGCTGCAGTCGACGCTGAATTCGTAGTGAACGCCCATAAATATAACGTTCGTAACGATGCCGTGCAGAGCCGTCTTCCCAATCGGAACGAAGTCCACGTCCTCGGGACGGATGACAACATCCACGGGTCGATTCTCGCCGAAGCCCTCGTCCACGCATTCATAGTCGATGCCGTGGATGTTGACGAGACGGTTCTTTATCATAGTGCCCTCGAAGATGTTGCTCTCGCCGATAAAGCTGGCAACGAAGCGGTTCTTTGGCTCGTTGTAGATGTCTATCGGGGTGCCGATCTGCTGGATAACGCCCTTGTTCATGACCACGATGGTGTCGCTCATAGTGAGCGCTTCCTCCTGGTCGTGCGTAACGTAGATGAAGGTAATGCCGAGCTTCTTCTGCATCTTTTTCAGCTCTATCTGCATTCCCTTTCTTAGCTTGAGATCGAGCGCGCCGAGGGGCTCGTCGAGAAGCAGCACCTCGGGCTCATTGCAGAGTGCGCGCGCAATGGCGACGCGCTGCTGCTGTCCGCCGGAGAGCTGGTCGATATAGCGCTCCTCATAGCCGGAAAGGTTGACGAGCTCGAGCATCTCCGTTACCTTCTTTTTGATCTGAGCCTTGGGCATCTTTTTGAGATCGGGGCCGAAGGCGACGTTGTCGAATACGTTCAGATGCGGGAAGAGCGCGTATTTCTGGAAAACCGTGTTGACCCTGCGCTTAAAGGGCGGAATGGAAACGAGATCCTTGCCGTCCATGAGTATCTTGCCGTTGGTGGGCATGATGAAGCCCGCGATGAGGCGCAGAAGGGTCGTTTTGCCGCAGCCCGATGGGCCGAGGAGGGTCAGGAATTCGCCGTCGCGGATGTAGAGGTTGATATCCTTGAGGGCGAGATCGCCGTCGTATTCCTTAGAAACGTTCTTGAGCTCGATAAGTCGTTTGTTTTCCATTTCCTGTACCTCTGTTTACTGTTTGTTTATCTAAAAACGATATTTGTCTTCCTAATCAAATCAGAACGATGGGGGAGTGGCGACCCATATAAGCGTCGCCTCACGCTTCGCGG
>JAFZJT010000160.1 GCA_017553815.1 Clostridia bacterium | reverse complement strand
GGGAAGCATATCGGGTCCTTAAAACTATATTACAGTTCGATACCTGGACTGTCTTATGTTCGATATTTTGGGATATATCAAAAGAAGGACACTGTCTACATAGTAGACAATAATCAGAACATTATTGGAATATTCAACAAAGAAACAGCATTATTTCAAGAGTGTCGTCAAGACGTGTCAAGGGACTAAGGTGTCACGGGGACGGTTCGAGACCACTGAAAAAGTAGAAAAAAGCGGCGCCATATGGTATAATGTAGTTGCAGAAAACAAGTACCGGAGGCGCCGCTATGTTGAAGAATACAAACTGCAAGCAGCTCGATATCTTCACGGAAACATCATACCACAGAATTCCGAAAAAGCATATCCTTTTGAAAATAAATTCCGCAATTTCTTTGCAATTTGTGAACGACCTGTTGGCAGAATCCTATTGCGCAAACTTCGGACGCCCCGCATACAGTCCGGAACAGATGGTGCGGATTTCGATCGTGCAAAAACTATATGACCTATCGGATGAAAACGTCATGGACGAGATCGCCGTCAATCGTGCAATGGAGTGGTTTTGCGGCTTCAGTCCGATCGACAATCTGCCGCATCCAAGTACGCTTTGTAAGTTTCGGACGCTGCGCCTGTTGAATACGAGCGTGGATGAAATCATGACGGAGATTGTGCGGCAGTGTATCGACCGAAAGCTGATTGAATCGGATAACGGCGTTGCAATCGACACAACGCATATCGAAGCAAACTGTGTTAAGAAAGTACCGGAACGCATCATGTCCGAATTGACGAAACGAATCTTTCGGGAACGGCAGAAGGAATGTCCCGCATTACCGGATTGGGAGAATACGGAAGATCACCAAAGCGCAAAGCAGCAGCTCAAAGAGATATTGGAAAATGCTGTGCAAAACGCGCCCGTGAAAACAAAAGCGGTATGCGAAGCGGAAGAAGTATTGCGTGATCCCATGTTTATTGCACAAAAGGGTGTTCGTTCTTTACAGGATAAGGACGCCAGAGTAGGGAACAAAACAAAAGAAAAGCAGTTCTTCGGATACAAAACCGAGTACATCATGACCACCAAAAGCAAGTTGATTACCGCAGTAACCGTACAGCCCGGAAATTACCGGGACGGCAATGAAGCAAACGCTTTGATTGAGCAAACCATGAAAAGCGGATTGGAGCCGAAGCACTTTTGCGGAGACAAGTCGTATTTCCGTCCTGATATTCTGAACAAGCTGGATGAAATCCATGCGGTTCCGTACATTCCGGTCAGTGCATGCAGTTACCGAATCAAGGAAGAACGGTTTGCTTACCAGAAAGATACCGACCAATGGATCTGCTGTATGGGCAATGAATCTGTATCCAAAAAGCATATCCGCACCGGACGCGGTCCGGCTTACCAATACACGTTCCAAAAAGAACAGTGCCGCAATTGTACGTTACGAAAAGAATGCATCGGAACCGCCGGCGGCATTGCAAAGCGGCTGCATGTAGGTCTGCATACGAGCGAGCTTTACGAATACAGCCAATGGACGAAAACCGAAGCGTTTCTCGATGGGTATCGATTACGAGCCGCCATTGAACCAAAGAACGCCGAACTGAAACGGTTCCATGGACTTGCCCGAGCCAAAGGTTACGGGCTGAAAAGCGTCACCTTACAGGCAAAACTCACTGCATTGGCAGTCAATCTAAAGCGAATTGTGAAGCTGATGAATGAAAAACAAAAGGAAACCGCTTCCTTATACTGTACGATTTTGCAAAAAGCGATTCCCTTTTTCAATTATCTATCAGTTGTCTGCAAACAAGTATCTCTGATTCGCGGACGGTCACCGATTTACTCTTTTTACCCCTACTTTTTCAGTGGTCTCGAACCGTCCCCTTGTGTTTCAAGCCCGAACCCGCAGCGCCCGATATGGGCGGCGCAGGCATGGGCGGCATGTATTGAGTAGAACATAAAAGGTACGGAGGAGTCGCGGTGTCGGCTCCTCCCTTTGTTTTTTTATCTGATTGCACCGGAATGCGTACGATTCGTGAACAAATGCCGTTTTGCTTGCGTTCGCTGTCGAAAAAGGGTATAATACAGCGCATGAAACATGTGCTTCGAAACAGTTTCATATGGCTGCTCATCGTTCTGCTTCTGATCCCGGCAGGGCTTGTTTCGGTTGCCGATACGGTGCTGATCGGCGACGTGGACGGCGACGGCGAGATCACGGCGCAGGATGCGAACGCCATTACGCGGCATCTGGCGGGCTATGCGCTTTTGGACGCCGCCGAGCGCAGCCGTGCGGACTTTGACGGCGACGGCAAGATCACGAGCAACGACGCCGGTCTGATCATGAACGCCCTGTTCTATGCCGACGACCGGCCCGAGGAGGATTGGTGCGTTTCGATGATCGTGACCGCCGACCTTATGGGCGCGGCGTGGGGCACGGATACACTGGATGCGAAAAGCGCGTGCTCGGCGCTGAACATAGCGACGTATGTGCAAACGGAGCGTGAGCGCGACCCCGGCGTCTTTCTTTTGGACGCGGGCGGCTCGCTGTACGGCAGCGCGATCGCCGACGAATACGAACTGTACACCGAGAAGTCCAAAGGCCCGATGACGAACGTGTTCGCCCGGCTCGGGTACGACGTGGTACTGCTGGGCGACGAAGCGCTCACCTATCCGTCGTTCCGGGTACGAAACGAGATGGATCAGTTGATGACGGCGGGGACCGCGGTGATCGGCACGAATCTGATCAAAACAATGCCGACGCTTGACGATCCGGCGTTTACCCCGTGGAATGAGATTCTGCCCTATACGATTCTCGAACAGGAGCGCGCGGACGCGGAGCCGCTGCGCATCGGCGTGATCGGACTGGTCGATCCCTCGATCGCCGAGCCGACGGACGAGGTCAAAGCGGCCGATCCGCTGGAAAGCTATGAACGCATCCGCGAGACGCTGCAGGAGCAATGCGATCTCGTGGTGCTGCTGTATCACGGCAGAACGGAGGCGGACGAGTCGCAGAGCGGCGCGTTC
>JAFZJT010000159.1 GCA_017553815.1 Clostridia bacterium | reverse complement strand
GGCACGCGCACGCTCCCAAAGCCCGCCGAGATCTGCGCCTGGGTGATGGCCGGGCTGCTGCTCATCTGGGGCGTGGTGAGGAATTTTATGGGGATGTAGATTCGTCTGTGCAACAAAAAGGCGCGGATCGGGGCTTCCTGATAAGGAAGTCCCGATGCGAGCTGAGCGAGCCGCGGATGTGTGTTGCCGAACGGAGCGCCGCGGCGCGTTAGCCGCGGAACTCGTCAGTTCAAGCCCGTCGAGCCGCACCTGCGAGTCAATTCCGCAGTAACTCAAAAAGCAAAGCATGGTACAGAGATTTTATGCTCTGCGCCATGCTTTTTTGGATAGTGATAATTGCGGCTGAAGTGAATACTTCCTTATGCGTATATGGGTATCGCGTGCCTTTTACTTTATTCTTACAATTTACGCCTTGCGCGCCTTTCGATCCTTGATCATCTTCGCGACGCTCGCGGCGATGGCGATAACTGCCATGAGGGCGGCGATGCCGAGCTCCTTGAAGAACTCGAGCGTGAACTCCTTATCCGCAAAGGCATTGGGCAGCGCGCGGAGTATGTCGATAAACGGAACGGGATCGCCTTCCTCCTTGAACGCGCGGTACAGCTCGAAAGCGACGCAAACGTACTCGGCAAGGAATATCATTACCAATGTGACGATTATGCTCGTGACGATCCTTGCGATGGAAACGCTGTCCTTATTCCCGCAGAAGAGGCCGTAGCCGAAATTCGCGAGGAAAAATATGAGGAACCCGCAGATCCCGGCGATATAGCCGAGCTGATAGACGCCGAAGTAGACGCCCGCGCCGATCAGACCGAAGAGAATTGCGCCCGCGATACCGGCGGCAACGTTCTCCGACTTCTCCTCGACGGGAGCTGGGACGGCCTCCTCCGAATATGTATCGGGCTCACAACTGACGTCGCCGAAATGGATCGACCCGCAGGAGGGACAGGACTCCTCCTCCGCGAGCACGACCGCGCCGCAGTTGATGCATTTCTTGGTATTGCTCATTGAAATAACCTCCGTCGATAATGTAATAATTATATGGCAGATGGGATAGTTTTTCAAGAATGTGAAGGGAATATATTTGAATTGTTTCGGGAATGGCAGGTGGCTGTCTGGCAAAGGGAAACGCCGGGCTTCCCCCATTGTGGGGAAGCTCCCGCGCAGCGGGTGATGGGGGATTTCCTTTAAATTGAATGCAGGAGTTGGCAGCTGGCTATCCTCCCATGCCAGTCGCCTAACCAAAAGGCTTTGCCTTTTGGTTCTCAAGGATCCGGAAGGGACATTGTGCTTCGAAGGTGCTGCGTCGGAACGGGGATGCGTGTGCGCTCCTGCTTGCGTGGCCGGATCCTTGGTGCGCGCTTCGCGCTCACTTGCTAGGTATGGGGGGATAGGTATTTATCAAAGACTAAAACAAAACAGCCACCTGTTGGTGGCTGTTCTGTTTTAGTATCCGGCAGCTGCCTATCCTCCCATGCCGTCGCCAGCACAGTACTTTCGGTGTATGAGGGCTTAACTTCTGTGTTCGGGATGGGAACAGGTGGGACCCCTCAGCTTAACCACCGGAATGGTCAGGTACTTTTCGAGTACCTTGATAACTGCATAAGTCATATAGTATCTTTCACTTTGATTAAGCCCTCGACCTATTAGTATCGGTCAGCTTCATACGTTACCGCACTTCCACCTCCGACCTATCAACCATGTAGTCTTCATGGGGTCTTACCCTTTCGGTGGGAGATCTTATCTTGAGGTCGGTTTCACGC
>JAFZJT010000158.1 GCA_017553815.1 Clostridia bacterium | reverse complement strand
TGATCGTTCTATCCGTAAGACCGCTAACAGCGGACAGAGTTTCGACCGTGCATCCGATCCTCTTCATGTGTTCGCAAAGCGTTTTTGAATAGGACACAGGAAGCGACTCCATCACAGATGCGATCTCATCCGTCATGGAAACAAAGGTAGCGATATTTATATTGTTTCGACTTTCTTTGCTCGGTAATGCTTCCATTTTCTTTTACCTTGATGCTTGTAAAGAAAACCGCCGACAGGAAAACCACGAAGACATATCTCCGTGTAGTTATCCTGCCGGCGGCTTTGTATTTAGCTACGCCTTCTGAACAGTTTGGGATAGGGCTTATGATCTTTCACCGCCTATCTCTCTTTCTCAGATTTCACGATAAGTTTGGTCTGTGACCAAGACAACTTGTTGTCCCTCTGCAGCCAGAGTTATTCTGTTGTAATTTTCAAGTTTTTACTCAGTATTCTTCATAGTTCTCAGGTTCTTCAATCTTGATTACAGAACATCGCTTTGATATTCTAAACCTTGTCAATCGGAGCTTACATACTCCGCAGCGAAGCTTTATTTCACCAAATACGTTAATAAATCCTGATACCTTAGTCCCACAATTCGGGCAATGCCAGACATAAGGCTTTATCGATTCAAAGCTTGCCACATCTCATCCACTCCTTATGTCCAACCGCTCGCGATAACGAGCCTCCTGTTGCATACTTCATCGCGCTCATGATCGTTGGCAGCAGTTAGGCCTATGAGAGCCTTATAGTTTTCGTTCCTGACTTCAGTATGGCAATGCTCACATATCATCCAGCCATCCGTTTCTTCAAGGTACAGCCCGCGATTTACTGTGCCGCACATTGGGCACTCCAGATCATACTGTTTCATTCTTTTTTCCTTTCTTTGATACATCAATGATCGTGATAGGGTCGCTTAACTTCAACATCGAGCTTAAGCCAACTAGCCAAGTCATTAAACCAAGTCTTTCAGCGCCTTTACCGCAACGCCCTGTATTTCGCAGTTATCAACATAAATGTCCTCCATTTGCGAGTTCTCAGGATGCAGCCGAACTCGATGTTTTTTAGGTTCGGGATAATATCGATTGAGCGTCGCTTCATCTTCAACGAGCGCCACAACGATCTGCCCTACTTCGGCACCGTTCTGTTTCCTTATCAACACAAGGTCGCCGTCATCAATTCCGGCTTCAACCATCGAATCACCGTATGCTCTGAGGATGAAGAAATCTCCGCTCCCAAACAGCGATACGGGGAGTTTCACATACTCCTCTATGTTTTCCTCAGCAAACTTGGGTATGCCGCAGGCTATGCTGCCGAGGATGGGAACGCTGACAACCGGCGAGCTCGCTTTCGTCACTTTCGTTGTTCGCCAACCCGAAAAACTCAAAACTCCGTCATTGCACATCTGGGTAATGTATCTATGCACGGTGGTCTTGCCTCTACCAAGAGCATCGGCGATTTCCTGCATTGTTGGCGCTACTCCGTTTCTGTCCGTAAACTCGCTTACGAACTTCTCGATAGCAACCATTAGATCATGATTTTTAGTTCTCATGCGAAATTCCTCCTAAACGGAACTTGTGTTCCGTTCGCGTGTTTATTATAGCACTTACAGATGAGAAGTCAATAGCTTTTTCTGTAAAATAGATTGTCGATACCATGTTAGTACTAAAATTAGCACCAACATTAATTAGTGATCAGTTTTTTGAACAAGTAATACTGTGTTGGATAATTGAGCGGTGTCTAATTCGAGTTTATTAGAAATCGACATCCTCAACAAATACGAAAAGACCCCTCATAATCATTCAGAGAGGTCTTTCTATCCTTTGCCAAGTATAAGTTTTAGGCAACTACAAAATATAAGGTGTAGGCAATCCTTTTTTCGTAGAGTTTAACACTCTGCGAATTAGGATAACGCTCTAATGCAGTTCGATTATACACTATCTGGTAGCTTTTATCAAGCAAAAAGTTGCCGAATTGGTCACGAATATGAGTTTTTTGGTGTATAAGAACTATTTAGA
>JAFZJT010000157.1 GCA_017553815.1 Clostridia bacterium | reverse complement strand
GCTATGGATTTAAATATTGGTGCAATTGAATTTGACCTAACCGAGCTGTTTCGAGCTTTTTCGATAGTGATTGTTTTTATTCAGGCGGTTTGCATAATTCTGCAGATTGTTAGCTATGATTTTTCAAATGTAATAGGAAACTGTAATATTGTGTTTTCTATAATAAGAGGTTTTCTACTTGCGATTACATCTATATTCTTCCTAATGCATTACTTGAATATAGTGCCTGAGAATATCCCTGCTTTAGCTTTAGCAGTAGCGTTTGGTGCGGCGACTTTTTTATCATATATTGTTTGGTTAGCTAATATAGCAAATCGCAGAACTAATTCCGAGAAGGTTGAGGCAACTGATCTTTTAACCTTAACAAAAGGTATACTAAAAGATTTGAACATGGATAATAAAGTGAGCATTGACACGATAGAGGAATTCTGCAATAAAGATATACAAAATACAGCTATGAATGAGAAAAAGGAAAGATTTGCTCTCTATTTTACCGTTATTGCTTTGATTGCCAAGGAGATTGTTGGAGTACTTGCTAAAGATATTGCAGTAACTAATATTGGACTTTTGTATGCCTCTACAGCTATACTGTTTGCTTTGGGAAGCTTCGCATGGATATATTCTGCAGTCAAATCATTAATTAAGGTTGAAGATATGAAGGAAAAAAGAGAAATTATGTATATTATGAAAAGAATAAAGGAGGATAACAAATGCAGCAAAACAATCATGTGGGAATGATTGTTGCCATTGAGATTAATGCGGTACTCAAAAAATACGGCAAAAAGCTCGAAAAGGTCGAGGCAAAGGGCTTCGAGGTAATGAAGCTCGCTCTTGAAACCTATGAAATGATAATTGTAAAGAGCGGAGCGGGGGAAGTAGCCGCTTCTGCCGCCGCGCAGTATCTTATCTCGGTGCATGACGTGGATATGATAGTGAATTTCGGCGTTGTGGGCGGTCTGACCGACGAGATGAGCGTTGCAAGGCTTGCAGTCGTTGGATCGGTGGTTCACTATGATTTCGACGTTTCGGATTGGTTCAATTCTGTTGAGCCTGCCCGGTATATGAACTATCCTTCCAAGTTCATCCCAACCGATAAAGCCCTGCTCGAAGCCGCGCTCAAGGCCGAGCCTTCGCTCAAGCCCGTAGTTTGTGCCTCCGCCGATAAATTCATCGGCAAGCCCGAGCGCAAGCGCGAGCTGCACGAACTCTACGGCGCGGATATCTGCGAAATGGAGGCGGCGGGAATAGTTCTGACATGCGATCGCTGCGGCGTGCCATGCCTGCTAATAAAGGCGGTTTCGGATTCCATCCACGGCGGAGCCGAGGAGTTTGAAAAAGAGGTCGGTCGCTGTGCCGAGATCTGCCTTGAAACGCTTGAAAAGGTGATAATGAACAACTGATTTTCGGCTTTGCTGCCGTATGCGCTTTTTAAGGGATATACAGAATAGGCTTTTTCCAAAATTGCGATGATAAATTTATAAAAATCTGCCCGAGCCTTTAAATCGCCCGGGCAAATGCTTTATATGCATGATGTAGGTTTACAGACCCATAGCCGCTCTTAGTAGCGTGACCGCATCGGCGATGGTAATAGTTCCGTCACCGTTCATATCGCCCGCTGATAGCTGCTCGGGAGTCAAGCTTAAAAGCCCCATCGAGCACCTAAGAGCAAGGATCGCGTCCGCGATGGTGACGGTTCCGTTGCCGTCCACGTCGCCGGGGATGACGGGGGAGGATTCAAACTGCGGTATGCCCTGAAGCTCCGCATAGGGGTAGCTCGCATCGCCTTCCATGATCCAAACGGTGTTGAAGTTGAAGCCGACGTAGCTCGACTGATTCTGAAGCTGTGCCGAGGTGAGCGGATTTCCGCAGAAGGAGTCCGCACTCGGGCAGCTTGTGTTCAGATAATAGCAGTTATTCACGGTAAGCGAGTTCGGGTCGTATGCCGCGCCGATCAAAGCGCCTGCCGAGTCGGGTGCGCTGACCGTGCCGACGTTGTAGCAGCGCTCAAGCGTTACGTCGGGCAGAACAAGCCCAACGATGCCGCCCGCCTCGTATTGCGCGGTAACGCTGCCCGCGTTATAACAGTCGGAGATATGGAAGTATTCATCGATATCGCCAACGATGCCGCCCGCAACGCGCTTGCTCACAACCGAGCCGGTGTTCGCGCATTGCTCGATATCGCCGACGATCCATCCTGCGATACCGCCCGCGGAGTAGGCATCGCCCGAATAATTGACCTCGGCTGTGATAGCGCCCTCGTTCATGCTGCACTGAATAATAAGCCTGTCCGCGGTGTACTGCGGCGCGCCGCCCGCGATGCCGCCAACGCCGCTGTTGCCCGTGACGGAAGCTCTGTTTACGCATGATTTTATCGGGCTGTGGAAGCTGTTTGCGTGTCCGACGACGCCCGCAACGTTCTGAAAACCGACGATGCGAACGCTTTCTTCAATAAGGCAACCCTTGATAGCATAGCCCGTATTCATCGAAAGACCGCCGCGATACAGCCAGCCCACGATACCTCCGACGGAGCTCGCCTCGCTGTAGATGAAGGAGTCTGCAAGCCGAAGAGCCGTATAGCTTGCGTAATGCGAAGCGCCGAAAAGCCCGCTGCCCTCCTGATAGGGTGCAAAGCCGTCGTTGCTGCGAAGGGTCTTGACGTAAACGCCGTGGATGGTGTGGTCTCTGCCGTCGAAAAGCCCTTTGAAGGCGTTGTCATCCTTGATGCGGATATTGTAGTCATCGACTATCTCGTAGGTGTTGTAGCCTATCGGCGTCCAAACGTTTGCGGGCGGATTGTTTTCGCTCCAAGAAGCTGCGGATGAAACATCGTTGAGATAGATGTCGGCTGTCAGAGCGAAGTACAGTCCTTCGGTGTTGAACACGGCGTCGTTGATTATATGCGCAAAATACGCAAGCTCCGCGCCGTTTGAGATCAGATACGGGTCGTTCTCCGCGCCGCTGCCGCCCGCAAAGGAGCTTGCAACGCTGCCGTCCCAAACGGGAGCATCCGAGGACTCAACGGAGCGGACTACCTGAGCCTTCGCAAAGGCCGAGCAGGGAATGAGCGCAAGCAGAAGCGCGGCGGTGAGAAGCAGGGAAACGATAGGGTTGATTCTTTTGTTTTTCATGGCTTTCTCCAAGGTTGGTCTTTATTTGTTGAACGATTTAATTATACCATACAAGGAACTGCAGGAAAAGGGGAAAACGAAATAAAATCGGTATGAAACGCAAAAAGAGAAGCCATGTGCGGATATGCTTTGCGCTTCTCTTTGACTCTGAATCCTTTATTGAATTCTATCGGCTTATGCCAAGCATCAGCCGTTCAGAATGTATGTCGCAAGATTTAGATACCCGGCGAAAACGAGCCAAACGATATACGGTATCTGAAGATATGCCGCCGTCCTGTCGATCTTCTTGAACTCAAGCGTCATATAGATCACCGTGGCGAGAAGGATGAGCAGCAGCACGAACGCCGCAAGCCGCAGCTCAAGCGCAAAGTACAGCGGCGTCCAAAGCACGTTCAAAACAAGCTGAAGGCAGTAAAGCTTCAGCGCAAACGGGAACTCCTCGGGCGTGTTCAGATATACCCTCGCCGCCGAAATGCCCATTAGAATGAAAAGAATCGTCCAAACCACGGGGAAGAGCCAACCGGGAGGGGAGAGCGGGGGCTGTTTTAAAGCGGCGTATTCGCCCTGTTTGCCCATGCTGACGAGCGAGGAAAGAAGCCCCGCGCCGAGCGCGACGGCGATCAAGATGATATAGGTCTTGGTCGGGTTTTTCACTTTAGATCTCATAATAACGCTCCTTTTTCAATAATTCTGCTCCAAATCGGTAATATATATGCATTTTTTCTGAAAAAATACTTGCAAACATGGTTTGCAGGTGGTATAATGTTCAAGTTGATTTGCAGTCCGCCCAAAATGGAATGCTCCGTTAGGCGGCAGATTAGGCAAGGAGGTGTAATAGAAATGGGTAAACTTTGTGAATTATGCGGTAAGGGCGCAATGAGCGGCAACCTCGTAAGCCATTCCAACAGGAAGACCAAGCGCTCATGGGCTCCCAATGTGCAGGTATTCAACACGGTCATCAACGGCACTCCCCGTAGGGTGAACCTCTGCACTCGTTGCCTGCGTTCCATCAGGAACGGCAAGTATAAGCTTGACTGATTTCTCTAAAAGAATATGAAAGCAGAACTTACAATGGATAAAATCGTAGCCTTGTGTAAAAACCGAGGCTACATTTTTGCTGGGTCGGAAATTTACGGCGGTCTTGCAAACACTTGGGACTACGGTCCCCTTGGCGCAAGGCTCAAGAACAACGTTAAGGAGACCTGGCGCAAGCGCTTCATTCAGGAGCGCCACAACAGCTTCGAGGTCGACGCCGATATCCTCATGCACCCCAGGGTTTGGGAGGCAAGCGGCCATATCGGAAGCTTCTCCGACCCGCTTCTCGATTGCAAGGAGTGCAAGATGCGCTTCCGTGCCGATAATCTTATCGAGGAGTTTGATGAAAACGCGCACGCCGACGGCATGAGCCATTCGGAGATGCTCGACTACATAAAGTCTCACAATATCGCCTGCCCGAATTGCGGCGCGCATAACTTCACCGATATCCGTGAGTTCAACCTTATGTTCCAGACCTTCCGCGGCGTAACGACCGACGCGAAGTCCGTCATCTACCTGCGCCCAGAAAACGCGCAGGGCGAGTACGTCAATTTCCCGAGCGTTCAGCGCACCATGCGCGCCAAGCTCCCGTTCAGCATCGGTCAGATCGGCAAGGCGTTCCGCAACGAGATCACCCCCGGCAACTTCACCTTCCGCACCATCGAGTTCGAGCAGATGGAGTTCCAAACCTTCTGCAAGGAGGGGGACGATGCGGAGCTGTACGACTATTTCAAGGAATACGGAATGCAGTACTACCGCGACCTCGGCATCGCTCCCGAGCATCTCAGGTTCCACGACCACGAGAAGCTCGCGCACTACGCCAAGGCCGCCTGCGATATCGAGTTCCTCTTCCCGTTCGGCTGGGGCGAGATAAACGGCACCCATAACCGCACCGATTTCGACCTCAAGCGCCATCAGGAATACAGCGGCGCAAATATGGGCTATCTTGACCCGAACACGAACGAGCGATTCATCCCCTATATCATCGAGTCCACCTACGGCTTGGACCGCACGGTGCTCGCGCTTCTCTGCGAGGCGTACGATGAAGAGGTGCTCGACGAAGCGACGAACGACACCCGCGTGGTGCTTCGCTTCAAGCCCGCGCTCGCGCCCTATAAGGCGGCCGTGCTCCCCCTGAGCAAGAAGCTCGCTCCCAAGGCGATGGAGCTTCGCGATATGCTCTCAAAGTGGTTTATGGTCGATTACGACGATACCGGCTCCATCGGCAAGCGTTATCGCCGTGAGGACGAGATAGGCACTCCGCTGTGCATCACCGTCGACTTCGAGACAGTCGAGGGCGGTGAAGGCATCGAAAAGGACACCGTCACCGTTCGCGACCGCGACACTATGGAGCAGGTCCGCCTGCCCATAAGCGATCTTCGCGCCTATATCGAGAAGAAGATAGAATTCTGATAAACCCGAATCCATAAACCGCAACGCACCCTTCATGCGTTGCGGTTTTTCTTGCGCGAAAAGGCTTTCTTTGGTATAATCAAATCCGAATAAAGCATCCGTAAAAGGATGAAGCATTATTGAGAATCCGGAGTTATAATATGCACGCTTCAAACGCTATCGGAGCGATACTCGCCTTCACCCTCGCGGCAGTATGCCTCTATCTTTCGATAAGGCATTTTATGCAGCGCGGATACCTGCTGAACAACGCATACGTCTTCGCATCAAAAGCGGAGCGCGAAAGGATGGACAAAAAGCCGCATTATCGGCAGTCGGCGATACTCTTTTCGCTTCTCTCCGTCGCCTTCCTTGCGGCGGGGCTTTCCGCCGTGCTTCAATCGAATAAACCGTTTCTGTACGCCGTGTTGCCCATCTGCGCAATAGCGATAGTCTATGCGGTTGCAAGCTCGATTCGGGAACTGATGAAGAAATAGGGGTGAATATGACCATGAGAATAGGAATTATACAGGCAAGCTCGCAGGCAGAGAAGAATGCGCTTATTTATGAAACTGTCAAAAAATATGCGAAAGACGCGGAGGTATTTAATTTCGGATGCCTCCCCTCCGAGGAGCAGACTTACAGCTATATAGATATCTCCGTGCTCGTCGGGCTTCTTATCTCAAGCGGCGCGGTTGATTTCATCGTCACCGGCTGCTCCTCCGGGCAGGGGATGATGCTTGCCTGCAACAGTATGCCGGGCGTTATATGCGGCTATGCTCCAACGCCGATGGACGCGTACCTTTTCGCGCAGATAAACGACGGCAACGCCCTTTCACTCCCGCTCGGCGAGAGCTACACCTGGAGCGGCTTCGACAATCTTGATAAAACGATACAAAAGCTTTTCTCCGAGCCGTTCGCGCAGGGCTATCCGAAGAGCGAAGCCGAAAGAAAGCTTCGGGATACACGGCTTTTAAAGCAAATACGGCGAAGCTCGCAGATAGGCTTTGTTGAGCTTATGAACAGCCTTGACGGCGCGCTCGTCGAAAAGCTTCTGCAAAAGCTTGACGTTATCGATTTTGTTTTGAAAAACGGAAGCGGTGAAACGGTCGAATGGCTGAAGGAGCGTATGCGCTCCACTCTAAACTGATTTGCAAGTATGAACGATTGCCTGATAAAAAGAATCGAACCAAATGAGTATGACTTTATACTCGATTTGAATAAAGCCAATGAAGAGATGCTCCTGCCTCTGAATAGGGAAAAGCTGGATTTCTTTTCCGAGAATGCCGAGCTCTTTTTGATCGCGTATGTTGACGGCACTCCCGCGGGGTTCCTAATTGCTTTGCGTGAAGGGCTCGAAGAATACGATATCGCGTGCTATAAATGGTTTTGCAAGCGCTATTCCGAGTTTCTATATGTCGATAGAGTGGTCGTTGCAGAGAGATTCAGAAGGAATGGGCTTGCATTGCGGCTGTATCGGGCGGTTTTTAGCGAAGCAAGGGAGTTTGGCATCGATATCTTGGCGGCCTCAGTAACCGCTTCGCCGTACAATGGGGTAAGCATGAGGCTTCATAAGGAACTGGGCTTTTTTGAGGTCGGGGAACTTTCCGTTCGCGGAGGAACCGTCAAAGTATCCATGCTTGCAAGTGCAGTTCAATCAACAGAAGAACAGCGCATAAACGAGAAACTGTATTTCTTTTATATTTCGTTGACCTGCGGTTTGATAAGCTTTGAAGATTATTGCGAACAGCTCAATGCTCTGTTCCTCGCGGATGAGGGTCAAAGCGAAATTCTCTTGGAATTGCAGCTATGCACGCGTGACCCGAAGGATACTGCCGGGGCATTAAAGGTGTATTTGCTTGATAAAACTGCGCAGCTTGATATGCACAAAGTCGCAGCCTTGATATTTGCCGAGGCGGAAAGGCAATACAGTGAAGATACGGATGAGCTGATCAAATTGACACGGAAAATGTATGAAGTGTATAAATTGCTTCCGTATTCGGCATGGTATGAGGAGCCGTTCATAAGACTTGCCGCGATCGATGAATATTGGGATTGGGACGGCAAAGCCGACTGCATAGAGGAGCTGAAATATCTATTCAACTATTATAAAAACTGATGAATTTGAGTCGATTGTGCAACAATCATCAAAGGCGGAGCGCAAACTCCGCCTTTTCATATAAAAAGAATACTTCAATTAACGCTCTATCCGTTTTACAGCTCCACGCCGTTTTTCTTCAGAAGCTCCCTTGCGCTCTCGACCGAGTCCACGCCCGTTCTATTCTTGATGGGTGCAAACTCCTTTTCGCGAACGACCTCGAAAACCATGCAGCCGTCTAAAAGATGAATCATATCGAGTATCAGCGACTCGAACTTATAGCCGTTCGGCGCTTCGGGCTCGACCTTATTGCCGTTTTCATCGAGGCAGGGGATCTTCTTTTCAACAACGTGCAGGGGAAGCTTCTCGTCCATTATCTTGTTTAGCTCGGGCACGCGGAAAAGGTAGTTGAGAATAACGCCGAAATTGTACGCGGGCTTGCCGTCCTTGGTCTTGGCGCTGCGCATTTCATCCGTCAGCTCGTAGTATTCCACGATGGACGGTCTGCCGTCCTCAAGGCACATAACGCCCACCTTCTCGTCGGGGTTCGCCTTCTTGATGACCTTCGAGCCGACGGAGCAGCCCATGACCTTCGTTGCGCCGATGAAAACGGGGTCCGCGATGCGCTGAAGCACGTTGTCAACGGAGAAAACGTTCAGCCATTCAATGCCCGTATCGCGCACGATATCCAGCATATTCCACTTGGCCATCGAGGAGTACCAGCCGCCGTTGCCGTTGGGCGAGGTGGATATCTTCCACTTTTCCTCAAGATAGACTTTGCCGCAATAGTCCGATGCGGGCGCCATCTCCTGCATGAAGAAATGCACGAAGCTTTCATCGTATCCAAAGAAATTCTTTTCCTTGAGGAAGTTGACGGTCGTTTCGTGGTTCTTGTCGCTCGTCATGATGAAAAGATGGATGAAATTGCCCGCAAGGCGCACAACGTCCATCAAGTTATTGATGAGGCACTCGAAGATATAGAGCTCGCGAGTGATGCCCACGTTGTAAACGCCCTTGGGCGCGTCCGATCCAAGGCGCGTACCCATGCCGCCGGCGAGCAGCACAGCGCCGACCTTGCCCGCGCGGATCTCCTCGAGACCCGCGTTTATGAAGCAGTCGCGATTCGCCTTTATCTCGCCCAGCTCGGTTACGGGTATGGGCGTTATAACGCCGCGCGCGGCCTCGTCCTTTCCTGCGCGAACGACTGAAAAATCGGTTTCCGCGATCTGGCAGAGCAGGGCGCATTTCTGCTTGGGCTCAAGCTCGTCATAGTACTTAAGAAGCTGGGTCTGTCCGCAGCTCTCAAGCTTTTTCAGCATATCGTCGTAGGTTATCTTATTCATTTTTGCCTCCGTGATACGGTTTTTAGTGTTAAATAGTTATTTCTTCTTCGGCAGCGCGTGGCAGCAGAGACCCTCGTAATCGTGCGCTGCTTCGGCAACCACCTCGCTCACGGTGGGATGCGGGTGGATGGTGTTCACGATATCCTCGATATTCGCGCCAAGCTTGAGCGCAAGCGCAAGCTCCGCTATCATGTCGGTCGCTCTCGGGCACATGAGCTGTGCGCCGAGAAGCTTGCCGTTATTATCGGCGATAAGCTTCGCGGTGCCCATCGCATCGCCCATAATCATGGCTCTGCCGTTGCCAGCAACGTTATAGCTGCCAAGCTTATACTCGATGCCCTGCTCCTTGGCCTTATCCTCGCTAAGACCCACAAACGCAATTTCGGGGGAGGTGTAGATGCATGAGGGCACGATGGAGTAATCCATCTTCTCTTCTTTGACGCCGCAGGCGTTCGCCGCCGCCACGAAGCCCTGCGCGGTCGCAACGTGCGCAAGCTGGATCTTGCCCGTGATATCGCCGATGGCGTAGATATTCTCGATATTGGTGCGGCAATGCTCGTCGATGTTGACGAACGCGCGGTTCATCTCGATGCCGAGCGTTTCAAGGCCGATATTGGCCGTCATCGCGCGCCTGCCGACGGAGACCACGCAACACGCGCCTTCTGCGGTCTTCTCTTCGCCGTTCAGCTCATACTTGACCGTAACGGTGTCGCCGCCATCGATGCCGGTGACCTTTGCGTTGTTGATAACGGTGACCTTCTTTTTCTTGAGCACGCGGCCGAGCACGCGAACGATATCCGCGTCCACGCCGGGCAGGATGGATGGCATCATTTCGATAACGGTTACGGGCTTTCCAAGCGTGGAGAAGAGCGTTGCAAACTCTATTCCGATAACGCCGCCGCCGATGATAACGAAGCTCTCGGGAAGCTCACTCATCGTGAGTATCTCGTCCGAAGTGACGATATTCTTACCGTCGATTCCGGGAATTGGCGGACGGGCGGGGGAACTGCCTGTCGCAAGGATGAGCTTATCGAAGGTTATTTGCTCGGCATTGCCCTCGTTTTCAATGCTGAGAGTATGCGCATCAACGAGCCTGCCGAAGCCCTTTATGACCTTAACGCCGTGCGCCTTCTCAAGACCCGCGATGCCTGTGCGAAGCTTACTTACAACGCCGTCCTTATATTCGGCAAGCTTAGTGAAATCAAAGCCGACCTCGCCGAGCGTAACGCCGCAGCCTTCTGCGGACTTTGCGGCTTCAAACATTTCCGCGCCGTGGAGCAAAGCCTTGGTCGGGATGCAGCCGCGGTTTAGGCAGGTGCCGCCGAGATCGCGCGCCTCAACGAGCGCAACGCTCTTGCCGTACTGAGCGCAGCGAATGGCGCATTCATAGCCGCCGGGGCCTGCGCCGAGAACAACGATATCATAGCTGTATTCGGACATTTTTATGGTTTCCTTTCGATTTGGCTTGACTGAAGCGCATATCGCTTCATTATACCGTAGCATAACATATTTTGAGCTTTCTTTCAACCGCTTTGGGCTTATATAATAACAGTATTCGGATCGGAACCTTTAAGAAGGCTCATGCCATACAATCGAAACGCCGATACACCTTGTAATCGGATCGATACGAATGTATAATGTTTATGGGTCAAGCCCAACAGAAACCATGAACGGAAACGGAATATGAACAGAACAGAAAAAGCGGATAACGGAAAAAAGGTTAGGATCTACGGCACGCTCGGACCCTCCTGCAAGGATGCCGATACCCTCAGGCGAATGATCGAGGAAGGCATGAGCGGTGTCAGACTCAACCTCTCTCACACCATGCTCGACGAGGCATCGGAGCTAATAGAAGCGTTTCATAATGCGGCGCTCTCCTGCGGAGCAACCCCAGAGCTTTTAATCGATTTGCAGGGGCCCGAGCTAAGGGTGGGTGAGCTTAACGGGCCTTTGACGCTAAAAGAGGGAGAGCTTATAAATGCGCAATCCCTTGAATTTCCCAAGGAAGCGAAAACGGCCCTTCTTTCTGCTCCGCGCGGCACGGGAATATTGCTCGATGATGGCAAGCTCCTTCTGGAGAAGGAAGAGGCGAACCTTCTGCGTGTCGTTCGCGGCGGCATCCTCGAGAGCCGAAAGAGCGTGGCGATTCAGCACATCAGTATTGCAACGCCCGCGCTTACGCAAGCCGACAGGCGCAATATCGCAAGGGCGAAGGAATTCGGCGTAACGGCCGTAATGCAACCATTCGTGCGCGGAAAAGCCGATCTGATCGAGGTGCGCGGCGCGCTTGAAGCTTCGGGCTGCAAAGACATTCGCCTTCTTGCAAAGATTGAGAATTCCGAAGGTATGGCGGCGCTTTCCGAGATAATTCCATTTTGCGACGAGATTGTGATTGCGCGCGGCGACCTTGGCAACTCGATGCCGCTTTGGGAGCTTCCCGCGGCTCAGAAGCGCATAGCCGAAGTTTGCCGCGAAAGCGGAATGGCTTTCATGGTCGTAACGCAGATGCTCGATTCGATGATGCGCCGTCCCGTTCCGACCCGCGCCGAGGTGAGCGACATATTCAACGCCGTGCTCGACGGTGCATCGTCCGTGATGGTAACGGGGGAAACGGCTGTCGGTAAATACCCTGTGGATACGATACTCTATCTTGTGAAAACGGCGCGTGAGGCCGAGAGGTTCATTGCCGAATCGATCGGGAACTGAGCAAAAGCGGCCATTTGTATAATGCTTGCGCTTGAAAACCGAGGCCATAGCTGATAAAATATCCGTATTAGATGATACATCTTCGAGTAGCCGAGCTCGTGCGCCCAATCTTCAATAAACAGCATCAGATTATAGCCGAGGCCGCGACGCTTCGCGCTGTCCGCAAGATAGAGCTTTTGAAGCTCGCGGCAGTCGCCGTCGAACGCCGCAAGCCCGACGCCGCCAACGACTTCTCCGCTTTCAATGAGCACGAAATACGCTCTTCCGGGTCTATTGTAAAACTCCGAAAGGCGATCGAGCGCCTCGTCGAAGTACGCCGCGCCCGGGATATCGAGCTTATGCGCCTTTAGGTTGCAGCGAACAAGCTCCGCGACTGCCGTATCGTGATCGCGGGATATGGGCACGATCTTCAATGAATCGAAATTACAGACATAGCTCGAGCGACCTGTGGGAATGTTTCAGCAGTTTTTGCCGTCGATGCTGCAGAGCAGCGGCCGTTCCTCCCTGAAGACGACGGGCAGCCCCATATCCGTGAGAATGCCTTCCCAATCGAGCGTAACGCTGCCGTCCTCGCTCACTATGGCGGGAATGCCGATGCTGCCGCGCTCCTTACATACTTCAAAAACGGGCAGGGTATCGCGAAGCTTTAAAAACTCCTTTAGATTCTTCATGCTTTCGTTGATATCGATGTAGCTGTATTCTATCCCGTGCGCATCAAAATTCTTTTCGCATTCTCTGCAGTCGGGGCAGAGTTCGCTTCCGTAGACTTTAAGCATTTTTATTCCTCCAAATCAAACTTTTTATAAAAATCAGTTCATAGCAGCAAAGCCGCGCCCAACAACTTCCTTCGTTTCAACTATCGAGAAGAGCGCCTTGGTGTCGTGCTTACGGACGATTGCCTTGAGTTTTGCAAGCTCGGTCGTTTTGATTATGCAGTAAACTATCTCGCGCGGCTGACCCGTGTACGCGCCCTCGCCGTGCAGGAAGGTGACGCCGCGGTTCATGTCGTTCATAACGTGCGGTGCGATCTCGTCCCATTTTTCGCTTATTATGAACACGGTCATATTGCGGTTGAAGCCCTGCATACCGTAGTTGAAAGCCGTGTTGGAAACGAAGGTCGCCAGCATGCTGAAAAGCGCGGGGCGAACGCCGAAGAAGAAGCCGAGAGTGGTCATTATGATAAGGTTGTAGGCGATGTTGAAGGTGCCTATCTGAATGGAGAAGCGGCGACTCAAAATAACGCTCAAAACGTCCATACCGCCGAGTGTTGCGCCTCTTTTTACAACGGGAACGCCGATTATGCCCATCAGCGCCGCGCCTACGACCGCGGAGAGCATCTCCGAATTATCGCCGAGGTTGATGCGGAAATTCGCAACGAAGGGAATGGAGAAAAACAGCGAATAAAGCAGCGTTGCCGATGCGCTGAATATGATGAACTTGGTGTTCATCTGCTTGAGGCCGATGATAACGAGCGGAAGGTTCAAAAGGATGAGCGGGATATAGCGCGGTATCCCAGCAACGTATTCAACGAGCATCGCGATACCGGTTACGCCGCCCGAAAGAAAATGATTGGGCGTATAGAACGCGCTTATAACAAGACTCTGCAGGAAGCAGCTCACAACGATCAAAAGAAAGGTGATGGAATCCTGCTTGAGGTTGAAATTCGGGTCGAAGGGATTGAAAGGAACCTTCGGGTCAACTGTCTTACCTGTCTTATTCATTCAATATACCTCAGTTCATGTTGTTATCATAGGATAATGCGCGGTCGGTATTGCCGCCCTCCTCGGGCGAAGCGTGGGCGTCTGCGCCATCCTCGCTCGTCAGAGCGAGCAGAGTGTCGAAATACAGCTTGGTATTAAGCTCGATCCATCTCTTTTCGGCAATGCGAGTGTATCTTGCGGAAGGAAGCTTCAGCTTTATCTCGAAAAACGCTTCGCCGTTCTCAACGAGGGAGAGGCGCGTTGAGAAATTGCCTTCGGAGTGGAAGGTCGATTCCATCTGCGCCGTGTTCTCGCGTCGAAAATCCTCAACACGTTCGGTTACAAGCTCTTCGATCGAGGTGCGGAGCGAAAGGGGCAGATTCTTCTCAAATAGAGTTATTATCTCCTCGCCGCGGCGGGTCAGCACGACCGTCTGGAGCTTGTATGCGGGTATCGTTGCGATGCATGCGTTGCTCTCAAGCTCTATCAGCCGCTCGGAGAGCTCGATGTAGTTCTCAAACCCCTGCTCGAACATAACGGTCGCTATCTGCTCCCTGGAGAGCGGAATGCCCGCAAGCTTCAAAACGAACAGTATCGATAGTTTTTCCCTGTCCTCGCCGGTAGAAAAAAAAGCCATGTTTTTCAGCACCTCAACCTTCTGATTTTGCCTTTAAAATAAACGAAAAATCAAAGCATAGCAAAACCGCTCCATTATTATACCACATTCTTTTTCAAAAAAAAATTACCAAAAGGGGTTGCAAAAATAAAAATTTTGTGTATAATAGTCTATGCCAAGGGGTTATAGCCCAGCTGGTTAGAGCGCTACGTTGACATCGTAGAGGTCGTTGGTTCGATCCCAACTAGCCCCACCATATATCTATCCTGTGGTGTGCGTTACGTCTCGATTATAAACCCTCACTTTTACATTAGGGGCATCAGTCGAAACGTGGAAGGCGCCCCCGCTCCTTGTGAGCGCTTTAGGGGTACCGAGAAGCATTAGCTTTGCACCCGCACCTGTCTATTTCGGACGGGTATTATCTTCGAGGCGGACGGCACGACGGGATGGACATTGCCGAATGGTGTAACGGTAACACTAACGACTCTGACTCGTTCATTCAAGGTTCGAATCCTTGTTCGGCAGCCAAATCACTGTAGCCATGAATTGGCTGCAGTGATTTGATTTTATGCTCAAAAGCACGGGATAAAACCGCAGGGCAAAAACTGCGCGGTGAGGAAAGGGGGAAGTTCATAATGAGTATACGTCTTGAAAGAATGGAAGATACTTCGGAGCTGAGTGAAGTCTTATTTGATCTTGCGGGTATCGGCGAGTTTGAAGCCTATCGCTTCTGCGACGAGTTTGAAACCGTAAACAAGCAATACGACGTGTTCAAGATAGTGCACGATGGCGGCGCATGCGTTTTGAAGCGTTTTGATAATATGAAGCGCTTTGAAGCCGAGAAAGCGATCTGCGAGCTGCTTTCGGCTGATCTTCCCGTCCCGCGCGTGATCGCCTGTAAGGACGGCTATATGCTCACCGAGTTCATTGAAGGCAGCGATCTGAAGGTGATGACCGATGAAGGCGCGCTTGCTGCAGCGCGCTCCGTTTCGTCAATATTCAACGCCTTTCCGCTTGGACGTGACTATGACCGCACAAATGCCGATGAGGAGATAAGCTATAGAGAGAAGCGCCTAATAAGTCTTGAAAACGAGCCGGTACTTCACAAAGCGTACGAACTGTTTTTGCAAAGGTTTAAGCTCATGCCGCTAACGCTTGCAAACGGTGATTTTTTGCCGATAAACTGCATCTACAACGGCGAAACCGCCGTCATTATCGATTGGGAATACGTCGGATTTATGCAGTATGCGCTCGACCTTGGCAGATTTCTTGCGCACTCGGGCGATTCTTCGCCGTTCCTCTATCGAATGAGTGAAAAGCAGAAGGCCATTTTCGTTCAAACCCTGTATGACAGTTTAAACGAAAAGCCCGAAAAAGCCATGTTTGAACGCGATATAAAGCTTGCCGTATTCGATGAATGCGTGATGGTGCTTCGCTCGTATTTTGACGATCCGACCAAACAGAGGTCCGGGGAGTTTGCCGCTTATTATGACCGAGCGCTTGCGCTTGCGAATGAGCTTGTTTAAGCGCTTGAGAAAAGCATAAAGACAAACAGAGGAGATTTAAAATGGATTATGTAAAAACCGTCAGAAACGCGATCGGCTCCACCAAGATAATTCTGAATGCCGCAGGCGGATTGATAGTCAAGGACGGAAAGATTCTCTTTCAGCGCCGCAGTGACAACGGCAAATGGGGGCTTATAGGCGGCATTCTGGAGATGAACGAGACCTATCGCGAGGCCGCTCTGCGCGAGATGCGCGAGGAGACGGGACTTGAAGTCAAGCTCGAGAGCTTTCTCGGCATCTTCCATAACCACGACATGATCTGGGCAAACGGCGATAGGGCGCACGTTATCGGCGCTTACTACTCCGCAAGGATCAACGGCGGCGAGCTTCGGATCGATGAAGAATCGCTCGAGCTTCGCTTTTTCGGCGAGAACGAGCTTCCCGAGCTTTTCGCCGAGGATCACAGAGCCGCAGTCAAGGCGTATTTTGATGGCGTTAGGATGCCGATACCGAATGAAAACAGCATGAGAGTAACAGAATAGAGCAACATGTCAAATCAAAAGCCGGAGCGCGTTCAACGCTTCGGCTTTCCACATATTCATACTTTGGGTTGAGGCTTATTCATCACCGTTCACATACACCCGGCCGGTGCGCTTGGTAACGAGGCAGGCAAGCTCATAGTTTATCGTTCCGACTATCTGAGAAACCTCCTCAAGGCTCATGCCGCCCTTTCCAAAGAGCGTCGCAACATCGCCCTGCTTAACGTCGCCGCACGTTACATTGACCATAGAAGCGTCCATGCATATACGGCCTATCTGGGGATAGAAATTGCCGTTTATCGCAACGCGGGCATTGTTTGAAAGCCTGCGTGAGTAGCCGTCCGCATAGCCCGCGCCGATGACCGCACTTATTATAGGCGATTCGGTGCGATAGGTTCTGCCGTAGCCTACAGTGACTCCCGAGGGCAGGGGTCGAACCTGCGTAACGCGAGTTTTGAGCGTCATAACGGGCTCCAAAACGCCGTATTCAACGGGCTTGCTGTTCGGATACAGGCCGTAAAGGATGATGCCTTCGCGTATCGAATCAAAGTGTATCGGGCTTGAAAGGATCGCCGCGGAATTGGAAACATGGCAATTGGGAATTCTGATGCCGCGCTCGGCAAGGCCGCTGTAAACTATCGAATAATTCTTATACTGGAATGCGGTGAACTCATACTCAGCGGGATCGTCCGCCGCTGCAAAATGCGTGTACATGCCAACGACCGAAAGATTGCTCATATTGCAGATATGCTCAACGGCGAGTATCGCCGAAATATGATCCGCCTGCGCGAAGATGCCGATGCGGGACATGCCGGTATCGAGGCTTGCATGCACCTTGACGGTCACGCCCGCTTCCTTCGCAGCCTGATTCAGATTGTATGCATGCTCCTCATCAACGACGGTCTGCTCGAGGTCGAGCTTGGAAATGATCGCGGCGTGCTCGGGCGCGGTGTAGCCGAGGATCAGTATAGGAAGCTTGATGCCGTTCTCGCGAAGCTCGATGGCCTCCTGGAGCGCGGCAACGGCGAACATATCCGCGCCGTTCGCTTCGAGGAACTTTCCGCATTCAACAGCGCCGTGCCCGTAGGCGTCCGCCTTGATAACGCAGATGACCTTGCGGCCGATGTTGCGCTTGGCGTAGTTGAGATTATGCTTGAGTGCGGAAAGGTCGATCTCCACCCAGGTCCTCGTGGTTTTATCGAGAGTATACAAGGCGATTTACCTCCAATGCCTTTATTGAATCATTGTTTGAACAGCAAAAGCAAGCGCTTCGTGTTCATGCTCATGCTCGTGTGAACCCGTGAACGCGCTTATCAGGATATAGACGGCGATAAGCAGAATGATAACGCCCAGCACGATGCGGATGATCCTGCTGATGCGCTCGTATTTCTCGCTCGCCATAAGCTTTTGAACGAAGCCGACGCTCACTCCCGCAATAACGGAGAGCACGGCGTGCCCGATCGAGAATATCAAAAGCAGGATGAAGCCGTACACTGCGCCGCCGCCCGAAGCGTTCACGGCGATCGCCATAATCGCAACCACGACGGGGATCGCGCAATGCGAAGCGAAGAGCCCCGCGAGAAGACCGGCAACGAACGCGCCGAAGCCTCCGCGCAGCCTGCTCTTTGCAAGCACGGAGCTGCCCGAGGGGATGATGTTTATTACGCCGAACATCTGAAGCGCCATCAAAACGAGCAGAAGCGCCATCACGATATGCATAATAAGCTCGGTGTGCTCAAGAAGCTCTCCGAGCGCCGAAGCGAGCAGCCCGAGCGCGCAGAAGGTGACGGTCGAACCGAGCGCGAAAAGAAGGCTCAAAGCAAGCGCGCGCTTGGTGTTCCTTGTGCCTTCTTCATCTGCGCTGCCGCTGACGTAGCCGATTATGAGCGGTATTCCAGAAAGCGAGCAGGGCATAAGCGAGGTCAGAAAACCCGTAACTATCGCAATGAGCGGAGCGAGCCAGGGCGCGTCCGCTATTTTTTCTGCAAGTGAATGAAGAAAAGCTTCCATACTCATTACCTCGGGCGGTTTGCTTTGGGAACAACCGGCCTATTGGAACTTAGAATCAAAACTCGTCAGGAGACTGCGACTGCTTTCTGTTGAACTCCTTTATGCGCTGTTCCTTGGTGAGGTAGCGCTTTCTCATTCGGATGCTCTTTGGAGTGACCTCAACGAGCTCGTCGTCGCGAATGAATTCAAGGCATTGCTCAAGGCTGAACTCGAGCGGGGGAGTGAGGCGAAGCGCTTCGTCGGAGCCCGAGGCGCGCATATTCGTAACGTGCTTTTTCTTGCAAACGTTGACGACGATATCCTCGTTTCTCGAGCATTCGCCGACAATCTGCCCCTCATAGATGGGGTCGCCGGGTCGAACGAACAGCCTGCCGCGCTCCTGCGTGTTGAAGAGGCCGTAGGAATTGGCTTCGCCGTCCTCGGACGCGATGAGGGAGCCGCGCGTGCGCTCGGTTATCTCGCCCGTGTAGGGCTCATATCCCTTGAAGATATGGCTCATGATGCCGTTGCCTCGCGTGTCGGTCAGCAGCTCGCTTCGATAGCCCATAAGGCCGCGCGCGGGTATGTCGAAAACAAGGCGAACGCTGCCTTCGTTCTCGTTTATCATATTGTTCATAACGGCGCGGCGCGTGCCGAGCTTTTCCATAACCGTTCCCATATACTCCTGCGGAACGTCGATGGTAAGCTCCTCGATGGGCTCGAGCAGATGCCCCTGCTCGTCGCGCTTCATGATGACGCGGGGGCGGGAAACCGCGAACTCGTAATCCTGGCGGCGCATGGTCTCGATAAGTATGGAAAGATGGAGCTCGCCTCGGCCGCTGACCTTGAAGGCGTCGGTGGTGCCGGTCTCCTCAACGCGCATCGAAACATTCGTTTCGACCTCTTTAAACAGGCGGTCGCGCAGGTTCCTCGAGGTAACGTATTTGCCCTCACGACCAGCAAAGGGGCTCGTGTTGACAATGAAGTCCATGCTGACGGTCGGCTCGTCGATCTGAATGAAGGGAAGGGGCTCTACGCATGCGGGATCGCATACGGTCTCGCCGATGGAGATGCCCGAGATGCCCGCAACGGCAACGATGTCGCCCGCTTCAACGGATTCGACCTCAACGCGCCTGAGACCCTCGAAGCGATACAGCCTCGAGAGCTTTGCTTCGCGCGGGGGCTGACCCTCCATACAAACCGTAACGGTGCGGTTGCGAACGACGGTGCCGCGCTCTATCCTGCCAACGCCGATACGACCGACGTAATCGTCGTAGTCGATGGTTGAGATGAGAAGCTGAAGTGGACCGCTTTCGTCGCTCGTGGGAGCGGGAACGTGCTCGATTATCGTATCGAACAGCGGCTTCATACTGTCCTCAAGCTTGTCGTGCGAAAAGCCCGAAACGCCGTTCTTTGCCGAAGCGAAGATGATGGGGAAGTCGAGCTGTTCGTCGTTCGCTCCGAGCTCAACGAAAAGATCGAAGGTCTCGTCCACAACCTCGGTCGGTCTTGCGCCGGGGCGGTCGACCTTGTTTATGACAACAACGGGGATCTTGCCGAGCTCGAGCGCTTTTCTTAAAACGAAGCGCGTCTGCGGCATACAGCCCTCGAACGCGTCAACGAGCAGAAGCACGCCGTCCACCATCTTGAGTATGCGCTCCACCTCGCCGCCGAAATCGGCGTGACCTGGGGTGTCCACGATATTGATGCGGTAATCGTTGTAATTGACTGCGGTATTCTTTGAAAGTATGGTTATGCCGCGTTCGCGCTCAAGGTCGTTGGAGTCCATGACCCTGTCCTGAACCGCCTCGTTTGCCCTGAAAACGCCGCTCTGGCGAAGGAGCTGATCCACGAGCGTTGTCTTGCCGTGGTCAACGTGCGCGATTATCGCGATATTCCTGATTTTCTGATTCATTTTAACTACCTACTTATTCCTTGAACCTTAAAGCTCATGCTTTTTCACAAAAAAACATTATAGCGCGCCGAAAAGCAAAGCGCAAGAACTTTCAAATATATATTGCGTGATTAGGAAATTCGGTAAAGAAAAGCGGCCGCAGAGCGACCGCAAATCGGGCTAAGTTTCGGTTTTATCAAGCCTTGCCGCAAAGCGCCTCGTCGATGGCCTTTGCCGCGACCTTTCCCGCGCCCATCGCGGAGATGACGGTCGCCGCGCCGGTGACCGCGTCGCCGCCCGCATAGATGCCTTCGCGGGAGGTGAGGCCGTCCTCGTTGACGATGATGCCGCCGTGGGAGTTGACCTCAAGGCCCTTCGTGGTGTCCTTGATGAGCGGGTTCGGGCTCGTGCCGATGGAGATAACGACGGTGTCGACATCGAGCTCAAATTCGCTGCCCGGAACGGGAACGGGCCTTCTTCTTCCCTTTGCGTTGGGTTCGCCCAGCTCCATCCTTATACAGCGCATTCCGCGCACGAAGCCGTTCTTCGGGTCGTCGGGATTTTCAAAGCCGAGTATCTCCACGGGATTGTTGAGAAGCCTGAAGTCGATGCCCTCTTCCTCGGCGTGCTCGACCTCTTCGCGCCTTGCGGGAAGCTCTTCCATCGAGCGGCGGTAGACGATGTAGACCTTCTCCGCGCCGAGTCGAAGCGCGATCCTTGCCGCGTCCATAGCCACGTTGCCGCCGCCGACGACCGCGACCTTGCCGCCCTTCATGATCGGGGTAACGGGCTTGTCGAGGTAGGACTTCATTAGATTGCTGCGGGTGAGGAACTCGTTTGCCGAGTAAACGCCCTTGAGGCTCTCGCCGGGAATGCCCATAAAATTAGGAAGACCCGCGCCGGAGCCGATGAACACGGCCTCGTAGCCCTGCTCGAAGAGCTCGTCGATGGTCAGCGTTTTGCCGACAACGACGTTCGTTTCAACGTCCACGCCGAGCGCCTTGAGCGTTTCAACTTCCTTTGCAACTATGGCCTTGGGAAGACGGAACTCGGGAATGCCGTAAACGAGCACGCCGCCCGCGGTGTGGAGCGCCTCGAAGACAGTGACCTTGTAGCCCTTCTTCGCAAGGTCGCCCGCGCAGGTGAGGCCGGAGGGACCGGAGCCGACGATCGCGACGCGATGACCGTTCTGATTGGGCAGCTCGGGCTTTTCCTTCGCATTTTCGTTATGATAGTCCGCCGCGAACCTTTCGAGCCTGCCGATGCCGACGGGCTCAAACTTGATCCCAAGCGTACATTTGCTTTCGCACTGCGTTTCCTGCGGGCAGACCCTGCCGCAGACGGCGGGCAGGGAGGAGCTTTCGCTGATGATGCGGTATGCGCCCTCGAAATCGCCCTCCTTCATCCTTGAGATGAAATCGGGAATATTGATATTGACCGGGCAGCCCTCCACGCAGGGGCGGTTCTTGCAGTTGAGGCAGCGCTTGGCTTCCTCTATCGCGATTTCGGCGGTGTAGCCGAGCGCGACCTCGCTGAAATTATGCGCCCTGACCTCGGGTGCTTGGGTGGGCATCTCGTGCTTATTCTGTACTATCGCCATTATCCTGCCCTCCTTATGCTTCGGCCTTTTTGAAGAGATTGCAGGTCTCCTCATGCGCGTGGCGTTCAAAATCGAAATACATCCTGCCGCGGCTCATCGCCTCGTCGAAATCGACCTCATAGCCGTTGAAATCGGGGCCGTCCACGCAGGCAAACTTGGTTATCCTCTCGCCGTCCCTGTTGAGAGTCAGGCGGCAGCAGCCGCACATGCCCGTGCCGTCTATCATGATGGGGTTCATCGAAACGGTCACGGGAACGCCGAAGGGCTTTGCCGTAAGCGTTACGAACTTCATCATGATGAGGGGACCGATGGTGATGATGAGGTCGAACCTTTCGCCCGCTTCGAGCATCTCCTTGAGGGGCACGGTCACGTTGCCGTGGCGCGCATACGAACCGTCGTCCGTCATAACGACGAGCCTGTCCGAGCACGCCCTGAACTCGTCCTCGAGTATAAGCAGATCCTTGCTCCTGAAGCCGATGATGCTGGTGACCTCCGCGCCGAGGCGATGGAATTCCTCGGCAACGGGCATTGCGATGGCGCAACCGACGCCGCCGCCGACGATGCAGACCTTTTTGATGCCGTCGGTATGGGTCGGAACTCCGAGGGGGCCGACGAAATCCTGTATGAACTCGCCTTCGTTCTTGCGGTTCAGCTTTTCTGTGGTCGCGCCGACTATCTGGAAGATTATCTTCACGGTGCCTGCGTCCTTATCAACGCCCGCTACCGTAAGCGGTATCCTCTCGCCGTCCTCATCAACGCGCAGGATGATGAACTGTCCGGGCTTCGCCTTGTTAGCCACGAGCGGGGAAATGATGTGCATCTCCGTCACCGTCGGGTTCAGAGGACGCTTTTTAGCTATTTTGTACACTTGTTTTTACTCCTTATCAGATCGAATTATACAAGTTTTTATAGTATAAAACAATTTTATGAATAAAACAATATCAGCAGAGCTTATTTCAATAATAAATTGCGGTATATTTACAAAGGGCGCGGCTTATCATACTTTTACGGATATAAAACGGGCGGCCTCGTTGACCGCCCGAGCTGCTCAAAATGAATTTGTAAAGACTATTGTTCGGAGTTCGGTGCGAAAATATTGACGAAAACGTCCCTAAGGAAGCTTGCGACCTCAAGAAGGAACTTTCCGATATCATCGAAAACCTGCTTAACGCCGTTGGTGAATCTCTGCCAGCCGGTAACGTTGTCCGCAAGGCTGAGCGCGCGCTGGCGGATCTGCTCAACGTCGAGACCCTCGAGCGTTCTGCCGAGCGTCAGTATCTGCTGAACCTGCTCCTCGGTGAGCACAACGTCGTTATCGTTTGCGATGGTGCGGATATTCGCCTTCACCTCATCGTCGCTCATGGTCTGGGTAACGTCGAGTATCTTTTTAAGCTCGATGATGACCTCGGTAGCCTCCTCGGAGCCGATGACCTCGGCAAGATCCCAGGTCGCGAGCAGCTCGTCAAAGCCCGCCTGCTTGATATAGTCGCTGATAAGGCTGCCGGTCATGCTCTCGTAAGCCTTGTAGATTCCGGTGAGCGCGGCGGTGCCGCTGACGGAGCGGGGAGCGGCAACGATTATCTCGGCATCCGTGATGCCGACGGTCGCAAGCACGCTCTCATACATCTCCGCGGTGCAATAGCTTATGTTATGGGTGGTCACCTTGAGCCCGCTGCCCGCAGAGAGAGCGCGGATGAAGATGCTCGATATCGAGCGGGTGCCGAACTTGTCGGAGGATACCTTGCCCTCAAGATAGAACCTCTCCTCGGAATTGGTAACGCTCAGGACCCTGTTCGTATCCTGATAGATCGAGTCGCTGAGGCCGAAGAGCTTCAATACCTCGGCACGCTCCTCTTCTGTAAGGTCCGCGCCGAAAACGACGCGCCAATCGCCCTCGTCCATAGCGAAAGCGGATGAAGCCGAGCCGAGAATAAATAAGCATGCGAGCACGGCGCTGATGATTCGTTTCATCATAATAAACTTTCCTTTCTTTAATATAACGTATGAAGCGTCAAACGGAGCTGTTGAGCATGCGCCCCGCCTCACTCAAGTTACTATACCACAAAACGCTTTGATAATAAAGGGAGTATTGTTAAATCTTTGTGACATTTTCACAGGATGATATACAAACCCTTGCTGTCAATGCGTTTTCAAGCAATATATTTGTCGAGAGTTCGCCCTTTCGCTCAAAATTCTTGTATAATAAGACTATGCCAAAAAACTGCGGGGATCACAGTACCGATCCTTCAGTACCAAGCGGCGGAAACAGCGCCGGAAACAAACAAGAATCACGGAGGAACAACAATGGAAAAGAACAGCGGTTTCGCAACAAAGCAGATCCACGTCGGCAAACTCGAGATACCAGGTATCGCGCCTCTTGCGACCCCGATATTTCAGACCTCTACGTTTGAATTTGAAACCACCGCGCAGGGCGCGAGCCGATTCGCGCTCGAGGAGCCCGGCTACATCTACACAAGGCTCGGCAACCCGAATACCACCAAGATAGGTCAGAAGCTTGCCGCGCTTGAAAACGGCGAAGCGGGCATGGCGATGGCAAGCGGCATGGGCGCTGTCACCACCGTGCTTTGGACGGCGCTTCACGCCGGCGACCATCTGCTTGCGGACGACGCGCTCTACGGCTGTACCTTCTCTTTCTTCACCCACGGCCTGACCCGCTACGGCGTCGAAGTCACCCTCGTTGATTTCTCCGATATAGAGCAGGTCAAGGCGAATATCCGCCCGAACACCAAGGTTTTCTATTTCGAGTCGCCCACCAACCCCAACCTCAAGCTCGTCGATATCGCGGCAATCTCCAAGCTCGCGCATGAGACCTGCCCCGAGGCGAAGGTCATCGTTGACAATACCTTTGCAACTCCATACCTTCAGAAGCCCCTCGATCTCGGCGCGGACGTCGTTATCCACAGCGCCACCAAGTACCTCAACGGCCACGGCGATGTTATCGCGGGCATGGCCGTAGGTTCCGCCGAGTTCATTACCGAATGCACGCTCTTCGGCCTCAAGGATATGACCGGCGCGGTGCTCGGACCCTTCGAGGCGTATCTCATCGACCGCGGCCTCAAGACCCTCGATATCCGCGTTAAGAAGCATTGCGAGAACGCTATGAAGGTCGCGGAGTTCCTCGAGAGCCATCCAGCGGTCGCTCGCGTCATCTATCCCGGGCTGGCGAGCCATCCGCAGCACGAGCTTGCAAAGAAGCAGATGCACGGCGGCTTCGGCGGCATCGTCACCTTCGAGCTGAACACGACCCGCGAGAGGAGCGCCGAGTTCGTAAACTCCCTTAAGCTATGCACCATCGCCGTCAGCCTCGGCGACGCGGAGACCCTCATCGAGCATCCCGCAACGATGACGCACAGCACCTACACCCCCGAAGCGCTCGAGGAAGCGGGCATCGGAGAGAGCATGCTGCGCCTCAGCGTCGGCCTCGAGGATGCAGAGGATATCATCGCGGATCTCAAGACCGAGCTCGACAAGATCAAGTAAGATAAGCTGTTTCCGTTGACAGTAAAGCTTTTTTTCAGTCGCCCGCATTTCAAATATGCGGGCGACTGCTTATAAAGAAAGCAACAAGTTCAAAATCGGATTCATAATATATCAAATAACGCTTTACAAATCCGCTCACATGTTGTATAATACCATCCGTTACGGGGCATTAGCTCAGCTGGTAGAGTGCCACACTGGCAGTGTGGATGTCAGCGGTTCGAGTCCGCTATGCTCCACCAAAACGGACTAACACGAACCATCACATTGGATATGTATTCAAATGGATTGTTCGTGGTAACCGTAGAATAGTATGAAAAGGCAGCCTGTCTTTAGGTTGCCTTTTCCGTTTTTTTCAAACATACTTTGAGATATTCTACCATTCGTGTGCGAACAAGGAATAAAAACTGTAGAATATCATTAAAGGAGCGATGCTTATGATTAGAATTAAACTCTCTACCAAGCTGGGCGAGCTTCGGTGGACACAAGCAGATTTGGCAAGAGCCACGGGGATTCGACCCTCTACCATTAACGACTACTATCATGAGATGGCTGAGCGCATTTCCCTTGAACACTTCGACCTTATCTGCCAAGCCTTGAATTGCGACCTTTCGGAGATCCTTGAATACCATCCGAACACGGATAAGCGTATTAAAACCCGAACAGGAAAGTAATTCTGCTCTTTTGCCCTCGGCTATGCCGGGGGCTTCGTTTATATCCTGCGTGCAGGCACGGCAAATGTTATCTGAACCTCTGCGCCTACTGCTTCAGCGATCCGCTCCAAATCGTCCACGTACCATTTGCCCGTTTTCATCTTATGAGATAAATTCTGCCGTGTCGTTCCCATCCTGCGCGCAGCTTCGTTTACACTTATGTTCATTGCCGCGAGCAACGCCTTTATCTTTTCCGATGTACTCATAGCGCACCTCCCTTCTTGCAGATAATACTGCGTAAATTTCTATTTGTCAAATATATTTTGCATGTTAGGCAAATAATTATTGACATTATATATTCTTTATGGTATTATATGATTGTAAGAAAACAAAACGCAATAAACGGAGGATACACTCATGGCTACCACGATTTATAACCAGAATTTCGGAGTAGAAATCGAACTCACCGGCATCACCCGCCGTCGCGCAGCAAATGTTATCGCAAAATACTTCGGGCGCGATAGCTGGTACATCGGACAGTCCTATAAGACCTACGCCGCTCTTGACAGCAAGGGCAGAACTTGGAAGGCAATGTCTGATAGAAGCATTTGGGCTCAGCAAAAGTCCAACGGCAGAGTATTTGATGCAAGTCACGAATACAAGTGCGAAATCGTCACTCCCATCCTCCAGTACGATGACATCGAAGACCTTCAGGAGATAATCAGGCTGCTTGTAAAGGCGGGGGCGTTTGTGAACAACTCCTGCGGCATCCATATCCATGTTGACGGCGCGGCTCACGACCATAAGAGCCTTACACGCCTCGTTAACTTCGCAATCGGTAGACAAGACCTCTTCTACGAGGCGCTCCAAATCGGCAACAGGAGCCGCTGGTGCGAAAAGATGAATGCGGATCTTCTCAAGGCTATCATGGCTTGTCCGCTTCTTCGAGAGAAATGGTCTGATTCTCAATGCTTTTTCTTTTCATCCGAGCCTCGATGATTTCTCTCTCGACCGGATTGTTCCAAGATTTCTTAAACGCCTTGAGTACCGCACGCGCTATGAGATTACCTTCGATTTTAGCCATGGTTTCGTCACGCTCACGGTTCTTCCGTTTCATCGAGATCAACTCCGTTCAAGATGGCTTTTAGTAATTCGAGTGTCACGCCGCTCTCGCGGAGCTTTTGCCCTTTCTTTTTCATCGAGCGAAGACCGTAGAGATATTGCCTGCGGCTGTTCCGAGCTTGATCAACTGCCTTTGCAAGTCGAACATCGGGATCTGCGCGAAGCGTCGCTATTTCAGTTTCTATGTCATCGCTTGTGATGATGGTTAGATCGGGGATGGTGGGTTTCTTTTTCATGGGATCCTCCTCAAATCACGCTGTTAGTGAAGTTTTCTTCACTGTTTCGGCAAAAAAATAAATATGGACTTCTTTAAACGGAATCTCCAACAGCCGACAGGCCTTGACGATTTCGTCATGAGTGAACGTGCTTTTTGCAGATAGCTTTCGTCCAAGTGTGGTTGCAGATACATCCATCGCTTTTGCAAACTTCTCTATCGAACCGTACTTTTCAACGATCCGTCCTCTCAACTTGTTGAAATCAAACATGCGACACTCCTTTCCTGTTATTGGTGAAGTTTTCTTCACCATGCATATAATACCATCTGCGAAAGTGTTTGTCAACACCTTTTTTGAAGTTTTCTCAATTTTTTTTGAAAATCTCTTGTTATGTGCTTGGATATATGCTATAATTACAGCAGTAAAGCAAGGGAGGATTTCTCTTATGGCTACTGCCGATTTTGGCAAACGCTTAAAAATTGCTCTCGAAATGCGTGGAATGAAGCAATCTGAACTCGCAGAAAAAGCACACATAGACAAGACTCTGATTACCGCTTATATAAAGGGTAGATATAAAGCAAAAGCCGATAAGCTGTACGCTCTTGCAAAGGCTCTTAATGTATCCGAAGCTTGGCTAATGGGGCTTGATGTTCCTCTTGAAAGAAAGCCCACCGCCAACGGCAGCGGGCGCTCCGAAGAATTCGTTGAATTGTTTGGTAAGCTTACCGCAGAGCAACAGGACTTTATCATTGCTTCGATAAAAGGTCTTTTACAATCGAGATGATGCGCTCTTGCGCTTCGGGAGAAAGCTGCTCGAACAGCTCGACCGCTTCTTCTTGCTTGTTATCCATGGTCAGAGTCTCCTTTCATGATAATGGAAGTGCATTATAACTCATTGACCGTGTGCTGTCCTTGTTTCGTTCTTTTTTAACAGGAGGTATTATTGTGATTATTGGTTTTATAATCGGGGCTGTTATGGCTGTACTACTGATTATTGCTGAAAATACCAAAAGAAAAAGAATGACCGTGAGTGCACAGAGAACGCAGGAACAAATAGCGCAGCAGCAAAAGGATCCACAAAAATGGCTTATCAGTAACATTACCGAAGATATGGCGCTTATAGGCGGTGATGAATGGGATTCTTCTATTCATCAGATACCAGGTCAATATGACCGCATGAAACGAGCTTCCTTTGAGGGCGAGTATGGCGAACTCACAATCGTACTCTATGACAAGGGACGGGGTATTGCAAAAATGCGGGGCTCCAAGGGTAAGATGTATCTCGTCAGCGGTCTTTGGTGTAGCTGCATGGATTATCGTAGGAGGGGGCTTCCGTGTAAGCATATGTACCTTTTAGCAATGGAGCATCCAGAGGAGAGCATCCTTTCCTATTCCAACGACGAATTTAGCGGGCTGACCTTTGCTCTTGCTGGATATAAACAAGCACCTATCAAGAAGTATATTGAGGATCACGGGGGAGGATTCGACAGATTTCATTCTTATGACACTACTGCGCTTGTTAAGACAAGCGACGATGTGGAAACACAGATTACTTCTTATGCTCAAGTTCAAAGAGTATTTACTTTGACAGGCGAGGAACTAATGGAACTGTTCCGCGAGGGAACATGATGGCAAAAAAAGCACTACCGGCAAAGCCGAAAAAAGGAGCGCCAATTTCTGGTAATGCGGTTATCTATGCCCGTTACAGCTCCCATAATCAGAAGGACATCAGCATTGAGCAGCAGGTTGAGAAAGACCGTGCAAAGGCTGATGAGCTTGGCATTGAGGTTGTCGGCGTATATGCTGATCGTGCTGTTTCGGGACGTTCAGATAAGCGTCCCGAATTTCAGCGACTGATGCGTGACGCTCGCAAGGGGCTTTTCTCTTATGTCATTGCATGGAAAAGCTCGCGCATTGGACGAAACATGCTTGAAGCCATGTTTAACGAGTCAAAACTCCTTGAGTTGAATGTACGCATAGTTTATGTTGAGGAAGATTTCGATGATACGGCGGCGGGACGTTTTGCGGCGCGGTCGATGATGAATGTTAATCAGTTCTACTCCGAGAATATGGCGGAGGATATTATTCGAGGACTTCAATCTAATGCGGCTAATTGCATGGTGAACGGTAAACTGCCACTCGGCTATGTAGCAGATAAGGATCTGCATTATCAGATTGATGAAGAAAATGCGGCTGTCGTGCGTGAAATATTTGATAAGGTATCAAAGCAAATTCCTTTTGTGGAAATCGCCGAAAGCCTTAACTCCCGCGGCATCAAAGCCGCGTTGGGGCGCGAATGGGGCAAATCTTCCTTCTCGTCGATATTGTCAAACGAACGATATAGGGGCATCTATATTTACGGAGATACGCGAATTGAGGGCGGCATTCCGAGGATCATAAGCGACGAGCTCTATTATAAAGCTCAGAACGCTCTAAAAGTCAAAACCAATCTAACGGGGAGAAGACGTAAGAATATGAATTATCTATTGACGGGAAAAGCATACTGTGGAGAATGCGGCGCTCCGATGACTGGAGTTTCAGGCACAGGACGAAACGCGTCATATTATTACTATGCGTGTGCAAAACGAAAGAACGATGGCAACTGCACGAAGCAGCATATCCCGAAAGAAGATGCGGAGCGCAAAGTTGCTTCGGCAATAAGGCAGTATGTATTGCAGCCAAATGTTATTGAGTGGATAGCTGATAGCGTAGAAAGATTTCAAAAATCTGATGCAAACAATCCTGATCTCGCTTTACTGAATGAGCAGCTTAAGGACGTAAATAAATCATTGTCAAATGTAATGAAGGCAATCGAGGAAGGAATAATCACCCCCACAACAAAAGCAAGGCTCTCCGAACTCGAAGGCGAGCAGGGACGGTTGATTGCGAGGATCACTCTTGAAAAGGCAAATCAGTTTACAGCGACGCGCGAGCAAGTTATAGCTTGGCTTGAGAGCTACAAGGATGGTGATATTTCCGCCCCCGAATTTCAAGCCGATCTAATCAACTCGTTCCTTGTAGCAGTTTATTTTTACGATGACGATGGTAAGATAAAACTTGTCTTCTCGATCGATGGCACGCGGCACAACATCATTTTCAAAGATGATACGATAATAATGGAGGATGGTTCTTCAGCGGTTCGCGTGAACTCTGTAAAGGACCACCAAAAAGCATCCAACCAAAGTGTTGGGTGCTTTTTTCAATGAAGACGCCAGATGGGACTAATGAAGAAATGAAGCCGCTGCGCTAATTTTAAGAAACTATCCGCACCAAGTCCGAGCGTCTTCGCTTCATAGGTTCGCGTAGCGACCGCTTCAATAGGGCGAAGTCCGACTTCATTTCTTCATTCGACAAGCAGCGGACAAATCAGGCCTCATAACAAAAATCGAACGATCTAACTGCGCCTTAAGCGCGATCTCATTTTGAAACGGCATTAAACCAACTTTCGGATTCCAACGCAGCAAGATCGCAATAAAAAAATTGATATAAATTATTCGGTGAAACACATTGCATATCTTGACTTTTTGTGCTATAATTAAATTTCAATCGGAGGACGAGATATGATCGACTATCATGTGCATACCTGTTTTTCGGGCGATTCTTCGGCTCAGCTCGATGAGGTACTTGAAGCCGCCGTGCAGCTCCGCATCGAGGAGATCTGCTTTACCGACCACGTTGATTTTGATAACCCGGGGCAAAACTTTAAACCTGCCGACCTTATTTTGAGACATGAGTGCCTAAAAGCATTTGGTAGCCTTTATGATGGCGTTCGCATTCGCGAGGGCGTTGAGATCAGCATGGCGCCGACTGATGAATGCGCTGAAAAGTCAAGGGCGTATCTCGCGGGTTTTCAGCCGGATTTCATCATCGGTTCCCAACATATCACGGATGGGGTCGACGTGTACTATCCCGAGTATCATCAAGGAAAAAAGAAGGAGGATGCCTACCTGGCCTATCTTGAGACCATCGCCGCTTCGCTTCCGAGATTCGATTTTATCAGCGTGCTCGGACACTACGATTTCGTTGCAAAATTCGCCCCGTATCCCGATCGAAGCCTGAGAAGCGATATGACTCCGCTCATACGCCATGCCTTTGAAACCGTTTTTAAAACCGTCGTTTCCATGGGAAAGGGAATCGAAATAAACACCGCCGCTTGGAGGGATGACGAGCGCTGGGGGCTTGACATATTAAAGCTTTACCGAGAGCTCGGCGGCGAGTTCGTTACCTTCGGCTCCGATGCGCACCGAAGCAGTGCGGTCGGAAACAGACTGAATGAAGCTCGCGAGCTTGCGCTTGAAGCGGGGATACCGTATTATGCGGTCTTTGAAAGAATGAGACCTACCTTTATCAAGCTATCGTGACACGATCCGCGGCAGATCGATTAAAAATATAAAGAGTTATTCAAACCGAGAGGAAGCATTTGTTCGAGGACGATCAGAAAAATAATATCGGCGACGGCGAAACTATCACCGTGCACACGGCGCTTGAAAGATGCGTCGATCTTGTAGGAAGGGTGGATTTCGATATCATCGCTCATCTTGCGAAGGTTGAGCGCGATCAAGCGCGCGCTTTATTGCGCAGTGCCGTGTATTACGATCCTCAGCTCGAGCGTGATGTTACCGCCGATGAGTATCTTTCGGGCAACATTCAGATCAAGCTTTCCGCCGCTAAATCAGAGCTTGAGCGAACCGGCGACGAGGAAATGAAAAACAATATCGCCGCGCTTGAATCGGTGCTTCCAAAGCGCATAATGCCGAGTCAGATCAAGGCTTCGATCGGCAGTCCGTGGATACCCACCTGGGTATACCGCGACTTCATAATCGCCCTCATCGGCATCAAGGTAAATACAGGACGGATCCCGCTTTCCGTAGAATACATACGCGAAGCCAATCACTATATTATCCACGGCAAGAAACAGTTCAAGGATTTTACCAGAGCCAAATTCAACTACGGCACAGAGCGAATGAACGCCTTTGAGATAATCGAAAGAATGCTCAATTCGCGCGACATCGCGGTATACGACAACGATATCCCATTCGGAAGGGATATTCAGGTTCGCAGAATAAATAAAGAGGAGACCCTGCTCGCTCAGGAGCGCGCAAAGGAGATCTCCGACCGCTTCTCCTATTGGCTCTTCAAGGACGAGCCGAGAAGAACTCAGCTGCTCGATCTATACAACGAAGCGTTTTGCGCGATAAGACCACGCTGTTTCGACGGCGGAAGGATGCTGCTTCCGGGGAAGAATCCCGAGATCAAGCTTCAAAAGCATCAGCTCGACGCGGTAAACAGGATAGTACACTCAAAAAACGTATTGATAGCGCATCAGGTCGGCGCGGGCAAGACCTACGTTCTCGCCGCTGCCGCTATGGAGCTGAGAAGGCTCTGCATATCAAAGCGCAATCTTATCGTGGTTCCGAACAATATTTTAGAGCAGTGGCACTATGAATTCATGCAGCTCTATCCCGATGCGAATATCCTAACCGTGGAGCCGAGGAGCTTCGTTCCCGCGGGAAGGAACAGGATACTAAACCATATAAAGAACACCGACTATGACGCGATCCTCATGGGCTACGGCAGCTTTTCTCTGATCCCGCTCTCAAAGGATGAGCGCGAAAGGGAGCTTATCGGCGCGCTCTCGGATATCTCCGAAGGCATGAAGAACGCCGTTTATAACGACGCCTACACCGTTTTGAATCGATACGCATCGCGCATAGAACATAGGCTTCAGAAGCTCTGGGAGGAGGAAGCGCAGATACCCGCGGATGCGGTATTCTTCGACGATCTTGGCATCGACACGATCTTCGTTGACGAGGCGCACAACTTCAAAAACATCAGCATCGAGACCAAGCACGGCTCGCTTCCGGGGCTGAACACCAAGGGCTCGCGCCGCTGCGATGACCTTATGGCGAAGATCCGCTTTATTCAGCGAACTCATAACGGAAGGGGCGCGGTTTTCGCAACGGGAACGCCGATAACCAACTCCGTTTCCGATATGTACACGCTCCAGCGCTATCTCGGCTATGAGCATATGGACGAGCTGAATCTTTTGGAGTTCGATAACTGGGTCAAGATGTTCTCGGAGGTCACCGAGGAGTTCGAGGTCGAAGCAAACGGAGTGGGCTTTCGCCTCAGAAGAAGGCTCAGCAGATACTATAATCTTCCCGAGCTTTCACTGCTGTTTTCCGATATCGCCGATCTGTACTTCAACTCCGAGGACGAGGCAAAGAAGCTTCCTCAGACCGTGGACTGCATAAACTGCATCGTGCCCGCGAGCGAGAGCCTGCGAAAATACATCGAGGATCTTGCGATGAGGGCGGAAGTCGTCAAGCAGGGCGCAGTTCCGCGCACCGAGGATAATATGCTCAAGATAACCACTGACGGACGCAAGGCGGCGCTCGATATGCGCCTTGTGGATCCGGACGCGGAGGACGATCCCAATTCAAAGCTCAATAACTGCGTTAAAAACGTTTTCAAGATATGGAGCGAGCACGAAAAGCTGACTCAGCTTGTGTTCCTCGATCAGAGCACGCCCAAGGACGATTTCAACCTCTATGACGATATCAAGCAGAAGCTGATCGATATGGGTATGCCAAAGGACGAGATCGCCTTCGTTCACGACGCGCTGAACGATGCGATGCGCACCTCGCTATTCAACAAGGTCAGAAAGGGTAGGGTGAGGGTGCTTATCGGTTCAACCTTCAAGCTTGGTCTTGGCGCGAACGTTCAGAACCACCTGCTCGCCGTGCACCATCTTGACATTCCTTGGAGACCGTCGGACGTTACCCAGCGCGAAGGAAGAATGCTCAGACGCGGCAATCGCAACGAAAACGTTATGATCTACCGCTATATAACCAACGGCAGCTTCGATGCCTATTCATGGCAGCTGCTTGAAAACAAGCAGCGCTTCATCTCGCAGATCGTGAACGGCGACTATGCAAACAGGAGCGGCGACGAGGTGGACGAGATCGTTCTGACATACAGCGAGGTCAAGGCGTTCGCCGTCGGCAACCCGCTTATAAAGCGCAGGATAGAGCTTGAGACTGAGCTGCAGCGCAAGCAGATGCTCAAAACCAAGCAGGACCGCAGAAGGCTCGAAGCAAAGCAGGTCCTTTTGCAGATACCCGGCAAGAAGGCGGAGCTAACGCGATTGATCGGCATTCTTGAAGCGGACGCCGAAAGAGCCGAGAAGCATTTGAACCCGAACTTCATTATGAACCTTTGGAACGAGGAGTTCACCAAGCGCAGGGAGGCGGGCGAGAGGCTAATTGAACTGCTTGCCGAGCACGCTTTCATCCGCAGTGAAAAGCTCGTCGGCAAATACCGCGGCTTCGAGGTATACCTTGCAAACGATGCATCGGGTGCAAGAAGGGTCATTCTCTTAAAGGGCAAGGGCAGCTATCAGAGCGAGCTCAGCGACAGCGCCGTGGGCATAGTAACGAGGATCGACAACGTCATCTCGGGGCTTGCCGCAAGGCTCGAAGGCGCCAAAGCGGAGCTTGAAAGGCTCTCGTCCGAGGAGAAGGAGCTTGCGCTTGAAGCCGAGAAGGAGTCGGAACTCGATGAGATCATAACCGCGCTTCGCAAGGAGCTTCACAGCGTAAACAAGCAGCTCGGTATGCTGTAGCGCTAAAATAACGATACTATACTAAACTATACCCCGAGAGGGCAGGAAAATGAGCGAGAAACACAATTATTCCGTAGATGACATCAGAGTTATGGAGGGGCTTGAGGCCGTGCGCGTCCGTCCGGGCATGTATATAGGTTCCACGGGCAGCCGCGGTCTTCACCATATGCTTTGGGAGATCGTGGACAACGCCGTTGACGAGGCCGCGAACGGCTTTGCCACCGAGGTTTCGGTCACGATAAATAAGGACAATTCCGTGACCGTCGAGGACAACGGCCGCGGCATCCCCGTAGGCATCCACGAAAAGCTCGGCGTTTCGGGCGTCGAGGTCGTCTACACCCAGCTCCATGCGGGCGGCAAATTCGATAACGATTCCTACGGCTTCTCCGGCGGTCTGCACGGCGTGGGCGCTTCGGTCGTGAACGCGCTTTCCGAGTTCGTGGAGGTCGAGGTCGCAACGGCGGGAAAGCTCTACTCCATGCGCTTCCACAGCTTCGAGGACGCAGAGGGAAAAATGCATTCGGGCATCCCGGTCGCGCCGCTTGCCGAGATCGGAAGAACGCGCAGGCAGGGCACGAAGGTCACTTTTATGCCGGACGCGCGCGTGTTTGAAACGGTCGAGATGAATGCGGACGTCGTTTCAAAGCGCCTTCGCGAGCTTGCATACCTCAATAAGGGCGTGCTCTTCCGCTTTACGGACAGCCGAATCAAGGGTGAGAATAAGACGAAGGAATATAAATACGACGGCGGCATCGTCGATTTCGTTTCGTATCTCAACGCCGAAAAGACCGGACTCTACGATAAGCCCATCTACTTCACGGGCGTTCGCGGCTCGGGCAAGAATACGATCGTCGTCGAGATCGCGATGCAGCATAACGACGGCTACACCGAGAGCATTTTTTCGTATGTTAATAACATCCCCACCACCGAGGGAGGCACGCACGAAACGGGCTTCCGCTCGGCGTTCACCAAGGTCATGAACGACTACTGCCGCAAGATCGGCGCGCTCAAGGAGAAGGACGCGTCGCTCTCCGGCGAGGATTTCCGCGAGGGCTTGACGGCGGTGATCTCGCTCAAGATGAGCTCCATCCAGTTCGAGGGGCAGACCAAGACCAAGCTCGGAAACACCGAGGCAAGGACTGCCGTTGAATCCATCGTGATCGAGGAGCTTATGCCTATCTTAGAGAACCTCAAGAACGCGGACACCGCGAACGCGATGGCGGATAAGGCGCTCAAGGCGGCGAAGGCGCGCGAGGCGGCAAGGCGCGCAAAATCCATGGCGCGCGAAAAATCCAAGCTTGAAAACGCGCCGCTCGTTGGCAAGCTTTCGAGCTGCACGGGAAGAAACCCGGAGCTGAACGAGCTTTTCATCGTTGAGGGCGACTCTGCGGGCGGCAGCGCCAAGCAGGGGCGCGACAGGCGGTTTCAGGCGATACTTCCACTTCGCGGCAAGCCCTTGAACGTCGAAAAGCGCCGCATAGAGCAGGTACTTGAAAACGACGAGTGCAGAAGCATCATCACCGCGCTCGGTACCGGTATCGGCGAGGACTTCGAACTTAAAAATCTCAAGTACAACAAGGTCATAATCCTTTCCGATGCGGATCAGGACGGAGCGCATATACGCGCGCTGCTTCTGACCTTCTTCTACCGCTATACGAAGGAACTTATCACAAACGGTCATGTCTATATGGGCATGCCGCCGCTCTACAAGGTGCAGAAGGGCAGCGACGTCAAATACGCATACGACGACGAGGAGCTTGCCAAAATAACCAAGGGCATGAAGGGCTACACGCTGCAGCGCTATAAGGGACTTGGCGAGATGAACCCCGAGCAGCTCTGGGAAACCACCTTGAACCCCGAGAACCGCTCGCTCGTTCAAGTAAGCATCGAGGATGCCGCATACGTCGAGCATCTCGTCACCCTCTTGATGGGCGATAAGGTCGCAAGCCGCAAGGAATACATAATGGACTACGCTAACTTCAATAAGGTCGATACCTTTGAGGATAAGGTGAAGGTGGAGTAAACAACATAAATCCTGAAAAGTGATTAATAGCAATTTAAGCGAGGAAGCCTGTGTAATGGCTTCCTCATTTCTGTAAATATGTATGCAAAAAGCTAAGTCTTAGTGAAACTTAATACAGTGACTTGAGAGTACCGACAGCAGCGGCGCATGCTGCCCATACAATTATGCCTAAAACAAAGCCAATGATGGACATTACAAAACCTGCAACAGCAAGACCTTTTTTTGCGGGATTCTTCCTCATTCCGATAGCACCGAGGATTATACCAACAGCGGCAACAATCACTATGACGATATTCATACCGGGAATAAGGCAAAGTACGAGAGAAACAATACCGAGTACCAACGATGCAACACCCATAACGCAACCTCCTTTCATCAGTATACGCTTATTATAGTCGCTTTAACGACTATTGTCAAGAAAAAGAACATAAAATAAAATCATATATATAAAACTCGAAGGAGGAGCGCAGATGATCTCGTATGAGCCTTTCTGGAATACGCTGCGTTCTTCCGCAGAATCCACTTACACTTTGATAAATAAGCATCGCATTTCAAGCTCAACGATAGATAAGCTTAGGAAGAACAAGCCCGTCAACACCACTACAATAAACGATATTTGCAGGATACTCGGCTGCAGGGTAGAGGATGTGATGCTGTATGTTCCTTCGGATGAAGACCAGATTCTATAAATGCGTTTTTGCTGACTCGACTTTTTTATCAATTTGATTGCCAATTGCTCGCCTTCGTGGTATATTGGTATTAAAGCGTTATATTTTTTGTTCGTGGAGGGAAACTACAAACGATATGAAATGCTTGAATAATACCGATTACCCGCTGCAATCCCGCTCATCCGGCATACTTCTGCCGGTTTTTTCCCTGCCTTCCGCGCACGGGATAGGCACGCTTGGCAGAGCGGCATTCGAGTTCATAGACTTTTTGGCGGAGGCGGGGCAGAGGTACTGGCAGGTATTGCCGCTGAATCCAACGGGCTTCGGCGATTCGCCGTATTCAAGCTGCTCGGTCTTTGCGGGAAACCCGTATTTTATAGACCTTGACGCGCTTGCGGACGATGGTCTTTTAAGAAAGCGCGAGATAAAAGCCTTTGATTTCGGCGACGACGAGCGCAGGATCGATTATGAAAAGCTCTATAATAGCCGTTTTAAGCTTCTGCGCCTTGCCTTTGAGCGAGCGGAGCTTGAAAACGATGCTGATTATTCGCGCTTCGTTTCGGAAAACGAATGGCTTTCGGATTATGCACTGTATATGGCTCTGAAAGCGCATTTTGATATGAAGCCGTGGCAGGCTTGGAACGATGCGGGCGCAAAACTTCGCCGTCCTTCCGCGTTCAAAAAGTACGAAGCAAAGCTTCAACACGAGATAGAATTCAATAAGTATTTGCAATATCTTTTCTATTCCCAATGGGAAAAGGTAAAGGCTTATGCCAATTCGCGCGGCATAGGCATCATCGGCGACCTTCCGATATACTGCGCGCTCGATTCGGCGGATTGCTGGGCAAACAGGAATCAATTCCAACTCGATAAGGACGGCAATCCCGCGCTCGTTGCGGGCGTGCCGCCCGATGCCTTCACCGAGGACGGCCAGCTTTGGGGCAATCCCTTGTACGATTGGGAGCGGATGAAGAAAGGAGGCTATGCGTGGTGGATGCGCCGCATAGCGAATTCCGAAAAGCTGTTTGACGCGGTGCGTATAGACCATTTCCGCGCGATAGAAAGCTATTGGGCGGTGCCGTCTGCGGATGATACCGCGCGAAACGGGCATTGGGTCAAGGGGCCGGGTATCGGCTTTATTAACGCGATCAAAGAATCTTTTCCAGACCTGCCCTTTATTGCTGAGGACCTCGGCTTCTTGACCGATGAAGTCCACACGCTGCGCCGAGAATCGGGTTGGCCCGGAATGAAGGTGCTTGAATTCGCTTTCGACCCTTCGGGCAAGAGCGATTATCTGCCGCATAAATACGATCACAACTGCGTTTGCTACACGGGTACGCACGACAACGCGCCGCTCGCGCTCTATCTTAAAGAGGCAAGCGAAGCCGAGCGCGAGTTTATCGCCAAATATCTTGGAATCAAAACGAAGAGCGTGAAGAAGCTTGCAGAAGCCATCCTTCGCGTGGGGATTGCTTCAACCGCCGATACCTTTATAGCGCAGATCCAGGATTGGCTCGAGCTTGCCGAAGGCGCACGCATAAACATGCCGGGAACGAGCGAAGGCAACTGGCAATGGCGCATGAAGAAGGGCGAAGCGAGCGAAAAGCTCGCGGGGCGCATCCGCGAGCTGACCGAGCTTTACGGCAGGTAACGGACGAACACGCCCTGTTTCAGCCGTCACTCATAATACGCTATCTCCTTTTTGACCTCCTTTGAAAGCAGCATCAATGCGATAAGATTCGGCGCTGCCATAAGATAATTCAGCGCCTCGCCGCATTTCCAAGCTATATCCACCCGAACGAACGCGCCGAGCGCCGTCAGCAGCGTAAAGATCACGCAGTACGGCTTTTTTGCTTTTTCGCCGAATAGGTATTTCGCCGCCGAAAGTCCGTAGACCGACCAGCCGATTATCGAGGTGTAGGCAAACAGCAACAGCGAAAACGATAGAAACACGCCCGCCGCCTTTTCGCCGAGCACGCTTGAAAACGCCGAAAGCGCGATGCTTGTGCCTGAAGATTTTGCGTCGCTCGGAAGAGCGACCCCGCTTGCAAGCACAACGAGCGCCGTAAGCGTACACATAACGAGCGTGTCCGCAAATACCTCGAATATGCCGTACAGCCCCTGCCGAACGGGCGAATCCGTCTGCGCACCCGCATGCGCCATCGCCGAGGAGCCGACGCCCGCCTCGTTTGAATAAACGCCGCGCGAGATGCCGACGCGCATCGCTCTTGCAATGCAATACCCGCAGAGGCCGCCGCCCGCCTGCCGAAACCCGAACGCTTCTTTTAAAATTCGCGCAAAGCTTGGAAGAATGTTTGCGCGAAACTTGATCAGCACCGCCGCGCATACGCCGACGTAAACAAACGCCATAAAGGGTACGAGCAGCGCGGACAGCTTGCCTATTCTCATCGCGCCGCCAATAACAACTATGCCCGTAAGCATCGCGCAGATAATGCCCGCAGAGGCAAGAATAAGTCCTTCGTTGATCCCCGGATGGAAGGTGCGAACAGCATCCGCTGCGCTTCTTGCAACGGTGTTTGCCTGAACGAGCGGCGTGCCGAGCGCGGATGAAAGCAGCGTGAAAACCGCGTAGCAAGTAGCCATTGGCTTGGCTATCTTTGCGAGGATGGGGGAGCGCAGCCCTTTGCCGCCGAGCCCGCGTTCCATATACTGCATCGGGCCGCCTGCGTATTCGCCGCCGCGCCTCTCGCGGTATTTCAGCGCAAGCACTATCTCCGAAAACTTCAGCGCCATGCCGAATATCGCCGCAAGCCACATATAAAAGACCGCACCCGCGCCGCCGATCGCGATTGCGCTTGCGGTTCCGGCGATATTCGCAGTGCCTATGGAGCCGCCCAGAGCCGAAGCCATCGCCTGAAACGGAGTTGTGCCTCCCAAAGCCTTGACGGTCTTATGCTCGGAATGCCCGCGCTCTCGCTTCGGAAACAGCACGGTTCGTATGCTTTCGCTCAGATGAGCAAACTGAAAACTTCGGATTGCCCCGGTTTGAGCAAGCCCGCAGCTTAGCATCAGTATTGAAAATAAGCTCGAAAACATTTCCACGGATCAAAACTATGCGGAAAGCCGTCTCGAAATGAAAGTATTACGAGGCTAAATTGTAACAATTTTATTAACTTTGCATTTTCCCAAGCAAAACCTGTTTACAAACTCTTTTTTAACTGGTAGAATGGAAATATAGTAGGATTCTGCTTCTAAAGCGCAAACTCGTTTTGCCCCCATCTTTTCCGGAGGTTGATTTTGTTTTTTTGCTCCTCCGGTCCATACCTCCTATGCCTCCCCGCTCGAGCGCAATCGGGCGGGGAGGGGCTTTTTAGATTCTGAGAGCTTAGTCGATATTGGGCGAAAGTTGCGAATATATATTAGAAAACAAGCTTGCATATCTGGAATAATTGTGCTAAAATGAGCGAATAATTACCGTATATGAGGTGCAATATGGTTAGATTGTATCAAATTCAAAATGATCCTAAGGTCTACGAAGGCAAGATCGAGGTCTCTGGCTGGATAAAGACTGCCCGCCAGTCCAAAAACGTCGGCTTCATCGCGCTCTCCGATGGCTCCTGCTTTAGAACCGTTCAGGTCGTGTATGAGACCGAGGCGATACCCGATGAGATCGTTCGCCTGCTCGACACAGGCGCTGCCATCACCGTGAAGGGCGTTCTTGAGCTCACCCCGGAGGCGCAGCAGCCCTTTGAGATAAAGGCAAACGAGATCGTGATCGACGGCGAATGTCCGAACGATTACCCGCTCCAGAAAAAGCGCCATTCACTCGAGTACCTTAGGACAATACAGCATCTGCGCCCGCGCACGAACACCTTCCAGGCTGTTTTCCGCGTTCGCAGTGTGGTCGCTCAGGCTATCCACCGCTTCTTTGATGAGCGTGGCTTCCTATATGTGCACACTCCGATTTTCACGGGAAGCGACTGCGAGGGCGCGGGAGAGATGTTCCGCGTTACCACGCTCGATATGGCTAACCCGCCCAAAACTAAGGACGGCAAGATCGATTTCTCCAAGGATTTCTTCGGCAAAAGCTGCAATCTCACCGTAAGCGGTCAGCTCCACGGCGAGGCGTTCGCGCTTGCGTTCCGCGATATCTACACATTCGGACCCACCTTCCGCGCCGAGAACAGCAACACCGCGCGCCATGCTGCGGAGTTCTGGCAGATCGAGCCCGAGATGGCGTTCTGCGATCTTGCCGGCTATATGGACACCGCCGAGGCAATGATAAAGTACATCATCAAGACCGTGCTCGAGCGTTGCCCCGATGAGATGGAGTTCTTCAATCAGCATTACGATAATGGTCTGCTCGATAGGCTCAACCATGTGCTCAACTCCGATTTTGTTCGCTGCAGCTACACCAAGGCCGTCGACCTTCTATTTGAATCCGGGCAGGAGTTCCAGTATCCCGTTTTCTGGGGCTGCGATCTGCAGACCGAGCATGAGCGCTATATCTGCGAGCAGGTGTTCAACTCTCCCGTGTTCCTTACAGACTATCCAGCGGAGATCAAGTCCTTCTATATGCGCCTCAACGACGACGGCAAGACCGTCGCGGCGGCGGACCTGCTCGTTCCCGGCGTGGGCGAGATCATCGGCGGCAGCCAGAGGGAGGAGCGCTACGACGTTCTCAAAAAGAAGATCGAGGATCTCGGCATGAATATGAGCGATTACGAATGGTACCTCGATCTTCGCAAATACGGCGGCGTGAAGCATGCGGGCTACGGCCTCGGCTTCGAGCGCATTCTGATGTACCTTACCGCTGTGCCCAATATCCGCGACGTGGCTCCGTTCCCGCGCACAACGGGCAGCATGGAGCTTTGATGAAACTTATGCCACACAAACGAATATCGGTTTAGCCCAAATGAATGCGTTTTTTCTTTTTTGATAAAAACGCTCGTTCCACATTGGCATTCCTTTGGGCTTGGCAATCGTTTATGTGGCAACAAACGAAACTCTGCGTTTTTCGTGTGTGGTTCCTTTTGGGATCACACATTTTTTCGTTTTCAGTTATATAATCGCTTGCGCAGCCGATGATCGCACTGTACGGATCACCGTAAGCGTATCTGTATCATATTTTCCTAAAACAAACGCTATTGTCAAATATCGTAATTAAATGTATAATCATATCATAGGTGAGATCGATTCGTACAAAACCTTACAATAATGGTCTCAAAGTTTCGGAGGGATATGAATGCTGCTTTTTAAAAAGAGATCCGGCGAAGAACAGCCGGTCAATACGGAATTAAAGATACCAACAGTGCCGAGCGAAGGAACGGTCCGAACGCCGCCCGAAGGCCTAAGCTCGGCTGAAGCCGAAAGGCGAAAGCAGGCGGGGCAGAGCAACCGTCAGGCGGATGACGAGCATAAGACCGTGATGTGGATAATCTCGGATAATCTTTTCACGCTCTTCAACCTGCTCAACTTCGTGCTTGCCGCCTGTTTGATGCTCGTCGGCTCATGGAAAAACATTATGTTCCTCGGCGTCGTTTTTTCAAACACGCTTATCGGAACCGTGCAGGAGCTTCGCGCCCGAGCGACGATGAAAAAGCTCAAGCTTTTGAACGTCCGAACCTCGCGCGTAGTTCGCGATGGGGTCGAGAAGCAATGCCCGGCGGACGAGCTCGTGCTCGGCGATCTCGTCGTGTTTTCAACGGGCGATCAGATACCTGCCGATTCGCTCATAGTCGAAGGAGCCTGCGCCGCGGACGAATCGCTTCTAACCGGAGAAAGCGAGCCGCAAACGCATAAAATCGGCGAGCTTCTGCTTTCGGGCAGCTTTCTTACCGAGGGAAAGGTCAAGGCGCAGCTGATCGCCGTTGGCGACAACAGCTATGCCGCCCGCCTGACGCATGAAGCAAAGCGTCTTGCCGCGCCCAAATCCGAGCTCCTGAACGAACTTAAAAAGCTTGTTTCGATCGTAAGCAAGCTGCTCGTTCCGATCGGCATTATAATGTTTATCGAGCAGTATTTCCTGCTCAAGTCACCGCTAAACGTCGCCGTACCGAAGTCTGTCGCCGCGATGATCGGCATGCTTCCAGAAGGACTCATCCTTCTGACCTCCGTTGCGCTCATGGCGGGAGTGGTGAAGCTCGGAAAAAGGAAGACGCTCGTTCACGAGCTGTTCGGAATCGAAACGCTTGCAAGGGTGGATATGCTCTGCACCGATAAGACGGGAACACTCACGACCGGCGAAACGACCTTCGAGCGCTTCGTTCCGATTGAAGCGGATGAGGACGAGCTCAGGCTGAAAACGGGCAAATTCATCTCTGCCTTTGAAACGGCGTCCGGCACCCTTCGAGGGATCGCCTCGGCAGTCGGAACGGACGAAGAGCGCGCGATCGCAACCGTTCCGTTTTCCTCGGCAAGAAAAAAATCCGCCGCTTCCTTTGCAAACGGAAAAACCCTAATACTCGGCGCTCCGTCATTCGTAACCGAAAGAGCCGTCAAGGAGGCGGATGCGGCGACGGAGGCGGGCTTTAGAGTGCTGATGCTCGCGGAGGCCGATGGCACGGTTGAAAACGACCTGATACCCCCCGTAACGCGCATTCTCGGCCTCGTTCTTTTGCGCGAAACGCTTCGACCCACCGCGAAGGACACGCTCAAATGGTTCAAGGGCGAGGGTGTCAAGGTGCGCATCATGAGCGGCGACGATCCGCGCACGGTCGCCGCGCTCGCCCGCACGCTTGAGCTTGAGGAGAGCGACCGAGTTGTGGACTGCGCTGCGCTCTCGGATGAGGAGCTCTGCGCTGCGGCAAAGGATCGTGTGATCTTCGGCAGGCTGACTCCGGACAGAAAGCGAATCCTTGTTGAAGCGCTGAAGAAGGAGGGGCATAACGTCGCGATGACCGGCGACGGCGTGAACGATATCCCTTCGATGAAGTCCGCCGACTGCTCCATAGCGATGGGCGGAGGCGCCGAGGCGACCGAGCATGCGGCTCAGCTCGTGCTTTTGAACAACGATTTCAGCTCCCTTCCCGCGGTTGTGGCGGAGGGCAGGCGCGTTATCGGAAACATAACCAGAACCGCCTCGCTGTTCCTTCAAAAAACGCTCTATTCCTTCGCGCTCAGCGTGTTCAACATACTGATCGTGCTTTTCCTTCCGCTGAAATACCCGTTCGAGCCGATCCATCTGACCCTTATCAGCTCGCTCACGGTCGGCATCCCGGCCTTCTTCCTCGCGCTCGAGCCGAGCTCGGAGCGCTTCAAGGGAAGCTTTTTAAAGCGCATCATCCTCAGCGCTATCCCCGGCGCGCTCGGCGTGACCTGCTGCGCGCTTGCGGCGATGATATCGAATTATTTGGGAACGCCGGAGGGCGTCGCTTCAACTCTGGCGGTGCTTTCCGCGGGCGCGATCGGCCTTGGAAATCTTATTCTTATCTGCAGGCCGTTCTCCAAACTCCGCATCGCCGTCTGCGCGCTGATGTGCCTGGGCTTCGCTGCAGCCGCGGCCTTTTTCCCAACCGTATTCTCGCTCGAGATCCACAGTTTCACATCTGCCAACTGGCTTGCGCTCGCGCTGATGACTGCCGGCGGTCTCGCGGTGCTGGTGATCGCAAGGCTGATCGTTCGACCTTTCCTGCATAAGCTGGATTTGCCGAACACCAAGAGATCCAAATAAAGCAAATGTGCAGACTCTGCTGCAGCAGTATCGATAAGGAGATCACAAATGTTTACTCAAAAAGGATTTACACATTATCTGAACGGCAATGGCAGGCCGAAGATCCTGCTTATCGGAAACGGTCTTGAGCGCGTATGCGGCGGCGATGACTGGCAGAAGCTTCTTGAGGACCCGGAAATATGCAAGGTGGATAAAACAGTTAGGGATGTGATAAAGGACCTTCCTTTCCCTCTCAAATATGAACTGATGTCCACCGAAAAGAATCCTCATGCGAATTTTACTGCAGCCGACCTTGATGAGGAAAGTCGGCGGCTTTCCAATATGATGAAAAAGATTATGGCTGCGTCCATCGATATAGATGGTAGTCATGCGCTTTTTAAGAAGCTGACCGAGCTTGATGTGGACCATATCTTCACAACAAATTATTCTTACTGCCCGGAAAAAGCGTTTCTGCCCAAACGCAGCTTTGCAAGCAAAAAGACCCGCATGGCTTTTCGCTTCAGTCTCCATACCGATAATGAAGGCAGACAGAAGCAGGAGCGCAGCTACCGCATACACACCGGCTATTTGATGCGCTCCGAAAAGAGCGGGCGCGAGGTGGGAATATGGCATATCCACGGCGAATGCTCCGTACCAACGGGCGTTGTGCTTGGACATGATAAATACGGAAGGCTTTTAAGCCGAATAGTCAATACCTGCTGCGGCATCGATTATGACAACAAGATAAGGAATAAGCCGAACTATACCTTCACTTCATGGCCCGAACTGTTTTTGTTTGGCGATATCTACGTTCTGGGCTTCGGCCTCTATGAATGCGAGTTCGACCTTTGGTGGCTTTTGAGGCGAAAGCAGCGCGAAAAATATGCCGATGGGAAGGTCTATTACTATCAGCACGATCCGCTCAGCGATTCCGATCCCCATCAGCTCCTGCTGAGAGCGCACGGCGTTGAGATCGTAACAAATGAATACTCCGATGGCGGGAAGGATACCTTTGCCGATTACTACAATGCTGCTTTTGAAGACATAAAAGCGCGGCTTGAAAGCTTGAAGTGAGTGCGAAAGTACGCGCTCATGATCGTTGATCGATAACAGATTAAGCAGGAGGATAAACAAATGAAGCTTGAATTCGCATATTTTGATTTCACAGATGCGGGAAAATCTCAGAACGGATACCGCAACATGGGAGAATGCGCTCTGAACTTTTCAACCACGCACGATTATTCGGTTGAACGGAGCGGGGAAAACCGCTCCTACAAGATAACTCGATCTGAGAAGCCGTTAGACAAGAAGCTTCCCAAGGGCTTCTGGGGTGAGAATATCTACAATATCACGGCTTTGGTCGGAGACAACGGTTCTGGAAAAAGCACGATACTCCATAATCTGATACGCTGCCTTCTTCAAGCCAGGGATGGGGGCGAAGCTGAGCTTAGGCCGAGTGTTCCGTTTTGTATCATTTTTCTTAACAGAAACGGCGAACCGAATTCATACTGCGATAAAAACAGTCATTTTTACGGCTTGGATTTTGTTGGCAATGTTGAATATCCGGGAAGCTTTAAAAAGCTAAAATGCATGTTGTTCGATAATACGCTAACGCTTTCTTCAAGTGATTTTTATAATCTGCTTGAGGAGTGTTGCCACAGAATTAACAATTACAATAATCAAAACCTTGATGCATTTGAACATAAGAAGCAGTTGTTTAACAAGTCACTTGCTGCTTCCATACTGTCAAATTGTTACTTTTCGCGTAAGAAGTTTCCTGAAAATACCCCCGGAAGTTTATTGATAGAACACTACTTGGATATGCACATGAAGTATGAATCGTACCAAGAGATCCGCTTTATTCTAAACAGAAGGAATTACGAGATGCTTGAGAAGCTTCGGAATGATGGATATCCTGTTCCCGTTCCAGATGAAGTTGAAATTCATATTGATCGTTTGGTGTTGGAGGATGCGCTAATAACGAGAGGTTACGCTACTTCAACCTTAGTTTCTGAGTTTCCAATTAGTCATCCTTTCGGTCTTCTTATCCGTCAAATACTAATCAACATGTTCTATGATGGTGTCAAGCCGCAAAAGGGAAATCACTATGGTCTTATTGAACTGATTCGTAATAATAAGTTTCTTGTTGTTAAGGATTCCAACAAGGTTTCAATAAGCCTGAAAGATGTATTTGAGGATGAAACACGATATGAGTTCTTCTCAGAGTTTCTTAATAGATATCGTTCGATAGTTAGGAATGATTACTTTTTGACCTTCAGTTTCGGCTTAAGCAGCGGGGAGAAAAATATTCTCAAAATGCTGACTCAGTTTGCATATATTATCGAGGGTGAAAGGTATCCGGGGGATAAAGAGAGTGGCAGGAATCGAATAGTGAACCAATTCTCTGTTAATGATCAGGATGAAACTGAATGCGACACGCTCTTATTATTCTTTGATGAGGCCGATCTGACCTATCATCCCGAATGGCAGCGCAGATTTGTCGGCATTCTTACCGAGGTGTTACCGAAGATGTTTGGGAAATATGTTAAAGATATTCAGGTCATTCTCGCTACCCATTCGCCGCTGATGCTCAGCGACTTCCCCGATGCAAGCACGATATATCTCAAGCATGGCCGGGATGGCCTTGTCTGCTGCGATAATTCTGGGAATATGAGCACCTTTGCTCAGAATATTTACTATATCCTCAGGGACGGTTTCTTTTTGAATGATACCATTGGCGACTTTGCAATGAAGAAGCTGAATGAAGTTGCAGAATGGTGTCGGCAGGTGGTCGAAAAGGACAACGAACCCGAAGCGAGCTATTCGGAGATAAAAAAGAACCACGATGACACTGAAAAAGAATTTCAGAAAGCGAAAAAAATATTCGATAAAAAGAAAAAAAGCTTCGATGAAATTACGGATTCTTCTGATTCCAAGAGTAAAGAAAGTATTGAAAAAGCTGAAAAAGAGTATCAGAATGCACAAAAAAAGCTTAATAAAGCAATAGCAATGCATAAGCATGCATCTGAAGAATTGAAAAATGAAACAATAGAGTATGCATCATACTTGATAGCTGTTAGAAAAAATCTGAAAAAATGCGGAGAAGACTCAGGAGATCGTGACGTTATGGCAAAGCTTAAAGAGCTGTATAGCTCAAGCGGTAAGGATATTGGGTATGGATTTGATAAATGGCTGGCCTCACAAAAGGGTAGCAGCAAATGGCT
>JAFZJT010000156.1 GCA_017553815.1 Clostridia bacterium | reverse complement strand
TCTCGCGGCGGCTCTGCTCGTCGGCATTGCGGCGCTCTGCGCGCTCCTGGCGCTCACGCTCGCGCTGCTCGCGCTCCCTGGCGATGATCTCGGCGGCCTCTTCGGGGTTCTCATCGATAAGAGCATCGCGGCGGCTCAGGCTGATGCGGCGCTTCTGGGTGTCTACCTCGATGACCTTGCAGCGAACGCGGTCGCCGACGTTGATCTCGTCCTCGACCTTGCTGACGCGCTTGAGGCCGACCTGGGAGATATGCACCAGACCGTCGATGGTGGGTTCAAGAGATACGAACGCGCCGAAGGGCACGATGCGAACAACCTTACCCTCAACGAAGGTGCCCACGGGGTACCTTTCATCGGCGGTTGTCCAGGGCTTGGGAAGAAGCTCCTTGTAGCCAAGGGAGATCTTCTTGTTTTCCCTGTCGAGCTCGCGAACTACAACGTCGATCTCCTGACCGGGGGTGAACACTTCGGCGGGGTTCTTTACCCTGCCCCATGCGCACTGGGTGATATGTACAAGGCCGTCAACACCGCCGATATCGACGAATGCGCCGAAATCGGTGAGGCGGCGAACGATACCCTTGGTCTTCATGCCGACCTCGATGTTGTCCCAAACCTTCTTCTCGGCCTCCTCAGCCTCCTGCTGGAGGATGGACTTGCAGGAGCCGACAACGCGCCTGCGCTTCTCGTCCACTTCGAGAACCTGGAGCCTCATGTGCTGACCTACGAACTGCTTGAGATCCTGAACGAACCTCGTGGAAACCTGGGAAGCGGGAACGAATGCCCTTGCTGCGCCGTTACTAAGCTCAACAAGCACGCCGCCCTTGATGACCTCGGTGCAAACGCCCTCGAAAACCTTTTCCTTGATGTCGGGGTCGTTGGAGAACTCATCCCAAGCCTTCTGACGCTCTACGTTCTTGCGTGAAAGCAGGACGTTGCCCTCGCCGTCGTTTACCTTGAGAACCTCAACGTCGATGGGGTCGCCTACCTTGAACAGGGAAGCGGGATCCACGTCGGGGTCGTTGGAAAACTCGGAGCGGGGAATGTAGCCGTCGGACTTGTAGCCGATGCTGACGCTGACTTCGCCGTCTACGATCTGGATGACGGTTCCGGTAAGGATCTGACCGCCATGGATACGAACGATGGTCTTGTTGATAGCGTCCTCATCAAAAACAGCGTTCTCGTCGATGGTCTGTGCCGCATTTGCGGTCACGGTTTCGTTGGTGACTTCGTGTAAAGTCTTTTCCTGTTCGTTCATTGTGTTGATAACCTCCCTGATGATCGAATCCGGTGTGGATGCACCGGCAACAACGCCTATCATTATACCATAATCTTTTAATAAATCAAGAGAAATTTCACTTATATTTGCACCATTTTGGGTGTTCGGGCAATTTTTTTTGCAAATTTCTTTGAGTTTTTGGGTATTGGAGCTGTTTTTATCGCCCAAAACAAGCATAACATCGCACTTCCGGCTCAGTTCATCCGCCTCCGTTTGGCGCTCGCGGGTGGTGGTGCATATCGTGTTGTTGACCGTTATCTTCGGATACTCGCGCTCGATAAGCGCGCTCATCTCGTTGAAGGCGTCGCTGTCGAAGGTGGTCTGCACGACGAGGCAGCCCCCTCCTCCTTCGAGCTTTGAATGCTCATCCAAACTGCGGATGAACATGGCTTCATTGCCGCAGTGTCCGTTTATGCCCACGACCTCGGGATGCGTCGGCTCGCCGACTATGAACACCCTTTCCCCGCGCCTATGCGCCTCTAAGACCGTTTCATGGATGCGGGCAACGAAGGGGCAGGTCGCATCCACGCAGTTTATGCCGCGCGATTCAAGCTCCGCGTAAACCGATTTGGGAACGCCGTGGGAGCGGATTATGACGTAGTCCCCCGCCTGCGCCTCCCCGGGCGAAGAAATCGCGGTTATGCCCTCCGCCGCCAGCTCCTCCACAACGGTCTTATTATGGATAAGCTCGCCGTATGTGAATACGCGCGGTCTCATGCCGCTCTGCGCGTTCTCGCTTTCGCCGTATACCTGTTTCGCCGTTTCCTTGGTTATGTCAACGGCTCTTCGCACGCCGAAGCAGAAGCCCGCGTGCTTGGCAAGGATGATGTTCATATCGATTCTCCTTCTTGTTTTTTCGTCTTTTTCGATTTTGTTTGAAAGCCGTGGCTCTATCGAGTAAAACCGAACACGTCGGGAATGACCTCTGCTCCAAAGGCAGACACCCCCATTTTATACATTGCTTTGGCATGGAGCCTATCATGCCATATAAAGCGCCTAAAGACCTTCCTCACCGACCATTTTTCATCATAACTGCCACTCACGACCGCCAATGACAGAAAGTTTGGAACGGCTTCGAGCGCCTCAAAGCCCCTTGCCCTGCATGACACGATCGTTCCCTCATTGTCGGCGTCAACACCGATTTCTGAAAAGTAGTACACATTTACGTTTTTCGTATGTTCATACATCTCCTCCGCGGTGCGGGGAACTTCTCCGTAAAAAGTTCTGCGTTTTGCTTTATCGCTCCTATTCTTATCGGGGAACGCTGAATAGAGCGTTTGAAAGTCCTCGGCGGACTTCATCGCAACCGATTTAAAATACCTGTATTCTTCCTCACTCAGCGGAGCCTCCTCCGATATAAACAGCACGTCGCTGTCCGCATCCCTTATCTGCAAATCGGAGCACTTCTGCTGAACTATCTCGATTTCAGGCTCATCGATGGGCGCATCCCCCGTCCAAAGCCGAAATCTTCGTATCTCCTCCGGCATCTTGAGTACGGCTTCCGCAAGCGACGAGCCTCTTGTGAACGCTCCGATGAAATCCTCCGCATAAAGAAGGCTGTCGTCGCCGTTATGCTCCCATACGCATCTAACTTTCATAGTTTTCTCCAAATCACTTTTTCTTTCTAAATCCTGCCAACAAGCCGAAGCTTCACTTTTCCGCCTTTGCCGTTATCACCACAAAGCGGAACAGAGTGCTGTCGTAGACGGTCAGTAAAAGGCTTTCCCGCCGTGCGCCTTCATTCAAGCATTCGGGGCGCTCCCAAGTCCATCTATAGACCTCCAGCGCATCCGCTCCGCCGGGAAACAAAGCGGCGTTTACCCGCTCAAAATCGCCGTCCGTATAGGCGTTTTTACGGGGCGAACCGAAAAACGCTTTGCGATAATTCAGCCATTCGTCCGAGTTTGCGGGAGCGAAGAGCGCCTTGCTCTTGAGCTTTCTGCACCTTATCCGCTCCAAATCAAATTGCCGTTCCCCGCCACCCACGGAGAGCTCGCGCGCGGCGCAGGATAGTGCCGGGCGGTGCGACTCCGCGCCGCGATAGGGAAAAACGCTCTTTTCTTCGACTGCTTCATCGTCCTCGTTTATAATGCGATACTCGCAGGCGATATCGGGGTATTCGTCCATAAGCCGCTCGAACGGCTCGTCCGAGCGCTCCATCCCCGTTTCGCGGCAGTATGAAAGGGTTTCCCGAACTATGGCTTCGACCAGCGCAATTCGGCTCCCCGCGCCCTGCGGCGTGCCGACCACGGTGTACCATTGCCCGGGATACTCCCAAACCTGCTGAAAATAGGACTCCGCGTGGTAGCGGTCAACGACGGAATCGGCGCGCGGATAGACCGCCCGGACTCGCTCCAAAGCCGCATTATGTATCTCATCCCGATATTCCGCCGCGTATTTAAGGTCCTGTTCGCTGTACATGGCCTTTACCTCGCTTCAAAGCTGCCCTTCTTCAAAGAAATATCCAAGTGTGTCCACCATTTCTCCGCTGTCAAACAATTTCTTTATTTGGTCCTTATTAAGCCAAGCCGTTTGTTCAACTTCCTTTGTTTCGGCATTCTCCAACAGAACCGGCCCGTCATACTCAAAAAGCCAAACGTCGACGATATCGGAAAACCTTACGCCGTTTATCACTCTGCCCACCGTGGAGCGGATCAGCCGCCCGCCACTTCCTTCGAGCGTTATCCCCACCTCTTCCTTAACTTCGCGAAGCGCGCCGCTCAAGCTGTTTTCGCCTTTGAGCACCGAGCCTCCAACGCATTCCCACTTCAGCGGATGCGTCGGGCGGTCGGCGCTTCGCCGGGAGATCAGATACTCGCCCTTGCCGTTTCTTATCCAAACGTGAACGACCAAATGATAATACCCCCGCGGTATCTCCTCGCCGCGGATATGCTCAAGCCCCGTCAATTCGCGCCGCTCGTTATACAGATCCCAGATTTCCATAAAATCACCTCAAAAGCATGGAGTTATCTGCAAATAAACATACCGTATTCCTTGGGTAAATCGATAGCCCCGCCGATTGTATGCGCCATAATTATATCCCTTATCCTTTGAACCGGAAGCTCAATGACCGCCTTGAAGGAAGCAAGGCTCCTTAGATACTCCACAAGGTCGTCCGGTTCGGTAACGTGAAGGGAATCTTCATAGAATACGGGAGTGATATCCTTAAAAGAATTACCGAGTATTTCCGCTCCGTTCTGCATCGTGAAGTTGTGATTCGGTCTGAAATCCTCACCGCCAAGCTTGAACCACTCGGCAAGTGTATCGGTAAAGTTGTGCTCTCCAAACGTAGCGCAATAGAATACACCGCCATCTTTCAGCACTCTGCGCACCTCTTGAAGCCCCTTTTTGATATCGGGAACGTGATAAAGCATTGAATTGGCTATCACAATATCAAAAGCGTCATCCATAAACGGAAGCTCCTGAATATCCGCTTTCCGATACTCGGTATTTTCGCGCTCGCCAAGATTCCTTTTCGCAGTTTCAATCATACCTTCCGACAAGTCCGTAAGAACAAGCTTTCCGCATCTTGACACTATGCTTTCATGGCCGAGCCATAAGCTCCCCGTGCCGCATCCGATCTCCAATACCCTCATACCGTCGCGGATATCATAATTGGAAACAAGCCAAGGACCATAGCCCTGCTTGTTCGTTGAATACTTTTCGTGAAACGTCAGCCGTGTATCCAGACCCTTTGGCACGGCGTATTGAGCTTTCACCGCGGCAGGATCGTTTGAACTTCCGATTTTCATTTGATTTATCTCCTTTTTGAGTTCCATGGCTTTACCTCATAAGCTCCCGAAGCGCACAATTTTCAACCATCCCTGCGAATTGTCATACTCTCCTCCGCAAGTCCATTTTCAGCATTTTAAACCCCATTCAAAGCCGGACGCTATCGTTCCGATACCATACGGTAAAACAGACCCTCGCCTATCGGCGTTGTTTTTAGTATCGGCTCATCGACGATACGAAACCCCGCTTTTTCATAGCACCTGACGGCGCGCGTATTCCAAGTTCTCACTTCAAGATAGGTCGGCTTTCCCGGATAAAGCTCATACGACAGCTCGCAGGCCTTTTCGGTTATCTCGCTGCCGTAACCCCGATTGCAACACGCGGGGTTTACGCCGATGCCGAATCGAACCGCTGTTTCCTCTTCAATCAGATTTATATAACCGATCAGCGCCGTGCCGTTTAAAAACGAATAGAAGTTGTTCTTCGGATCGGCAAAGCCTCGATGCGCTTTTACCTGCTCTTCATAAGAAATACTGTTGTAGACGGCATATTCGCCGTCATACCTCCACTCGCAGATCGCAGTCTTTTCTTCTTCTGTTGTTTTATGAAATATGAGCATGGTCTTCATCTCCGCAGATTCCGATTTTTACTCTTCCTTCATCGCGATAAAGCATGATCTATCGCTCGCTCGTTTCCCGTCCTGTTCTTATCAAGCATCCTTCCTGTATCGCCGCGACCGTCGCCGCCGCACAGACGAGCGCTCCGCTGTATTTCGGGTCGATAAACGAAAGCGTCAGCGGAAAAACGAACAGCAGGGCGCCCGTCACCTTATTCATCAGCGTGTGCAGAACAACGAGCTCCTTTAGCCTCGCATATCCGCAAATCAGGTTTACCGCTTTGATCGCCGCGATCACTATTATCCAGACGATAAGCCACGTTGGGATATTCAGCGCCCGGAGCAACCTTATCATGCAAACGGCCACCAGGCTGAGATCGGCCGCCGTATCGAGCTTCGAGCCGAGCTCGCTGACGGTTCCGGTTTTGCGCGCGACTATCCCGTCCATAATATCGCTTATCCCCGCGGTAAGATACAGCGCATAGAATGCCGATGAAAACAAAGGGCAGAACAGCAGAGCAATACTGCAAGCGATCCGTATGCAAGTGATGATATTCGCCATATTATATCGGCGTTGCCACTTCGATAAGATTTCCGTCGGGGTCATAGAAGCGTATCACCATCTGCCCCCAGCTGTGCGTCATGAGGCGGTTCACGTACTTGACTTCGGGATAGCGGCTCTCCAGCTTCTCAATGAAGCCCTCCAAGTCCGGCTCCTCAAAATACAGCTCGCTTGAATTGTTCTCGTAAATTATATCCCGACCGATAAACTTCTTCCAGTATTTCTCCTCCTGCAAAACGAGCCCCTCGGTCAGGACCATGTTTCCGTCGTAATCAACGACCACCTCAAGGCCGAACAGCTCGTGATAGAACCGCCTTGCCCTTTCAATATCCTTAACAACTATCAATACGTTCTTCAGCTTCATTGCGGATGCTCCTTCCGAATTTTTCAATGGAATGCGGTTTGATCCTTTAACTCTTCCGATAAACCGGAATCATTCTCTTTACTATTGCACAACGATCTCCGGATAACTGACGATTTATATAGCAAAGCAAATTCAAACCCTATCCCAAGCCGCCAAAACGCGGCGAATAGCTCCAATAATCACGATTTATAACTCTGATTTATAACTCTAATGTAGGGTCTGCCCCATACCATGTCTCAATGTCTCGGTTATTATCGTCTTCAATCGGATCGTCCCGCCCCACATCGCCGATCCAGGCTATTCCGAATGTATAATACTCTGTTTTCGTGTTTGAGTCGATTAGGAAAACCATCCCATCTTCCAGATAATCCGCATCATAATCATATTCTTCAGATGCACGCACACCATCGATATATCCCGCTTCGCACTCAAGGCCGATGGACATTTTAAATCGGCGATCGTTATAGAAGCTCTGGCACTCCAGCCTCTCACCACTCTCAGGAGTCCTTTCATATGAACAGATCGGCTCAAAGATACATGCTATACTATGTTCTTTCCCGTCCGGAACGAACTGAACCGTAATTTGGTATCTTCCCAAAACATGAGGACATAACACATCAAGCGGTCTGCCTTCCTGCACAAAATAAGGCGTTGTTTCTCCATCTATTAGTATTTGAATTTCCCCAAAAGGTGTTTTCAGTCTTTCCATTGCTCTACTCCACAAACTCGAATTTATCGACGGAATTGTTCCGTAAGGAAATCAGTCAACTTGATCAACTCCGCCAAACAGCAAGCATACTTACTCTTCAATTCCCGTAGTGTGCTATATGCGCCGTCCAAATCTTCCTGCGAGATAAGCCCTTCCTCTCTTGCCGAAAGCAATTCATCCTCATCCAGAACGATGCTCTCCCCGTTCGGCATGATTACCAGATCCAGATACAGGTCGTCTTCAAAAGGAATCCCGTTTTCCACACCTACATTTTTCGCGACATCGAAATACCACTCGATCAATGTTCCTTTGTCGTCAAACATTATGGTAAGCGCATATTTAGCACCATCGGGATATGCTTCGATCAGGGAATAACCGTTATCGATGATACAGAAAGTTTCATTGCCTTTCTTTACATCCTTAGGCTTTGAGACATTATTGAGCTTAACAAAGCAAACAACGCCCTTGAAAATAGGCTCGTCGATACTGAGTTGTTGATATAGATCATCCGGCCTGTAAGCAAATCGTTTTCTCGCGCACATTCTATAAATCTCCCTTATAAATTCCAATTCTCCCTGATAAGCTCCGTTCGTTTTTCACTTTCTATCAGGTCGTAAATATCCGCACGATCGTACAGTTTGCCCATATTTCCTTCCTCGCAGGCTTTAATTCCGTATCCCAAGCAGTATGCTTTATTTCCCCGCCTCGGCCTTTTCGGGAAGCGCTATTAGCCTTATCCCCGTTTGCCTTTCAAGCTCGGCTTTAAGCGCGCGCATATCGCCCTCCATGCGCTCGTTCAGCGCGTCCACGAGCTTCACGCCCTCGGGGAGCGCGTCCTTCACCTCCTGCGCATAGATGCAGTCGCCCACGATGATGCGCAGTCTGCGGCCGAATTTATAGCTCGATGGGCTGATATAAAGCGGCACTATCGGCGCGCTGGTCTTTGCGGCGATGAAGGCGGTGCCCTTTTCGAATTCGTCCATCTCGCCCGTTACGCTTCGGGTGCCCTCGGGGAAGATGCCGAACGCCTCGCCCTCGTCGAGCAGCGCCAATGCCTGCTTGAGCGCCTTAATATCCGCCGTGCGCCTGTTCACGGGGAAGCCGTGCATCGAGCGGAAGATTTTATTCAAGATCTTATTCTCGAAAAGCTCCTTCTTCGCCATAAAGTTGATGACGCGCGGGCTGACGAGCATCACCATCACGGGGTCAAGCAGGTTCTGATGGTTGCAGATGAAGATGACCCCGCCCTCAAGGCGCAGATTCTCCTTTTTGCCGAGCACCTGCGGACGGTGGATGAGCCAAAGGGGCCATTTGAGGCAGTATTTGAAAAAATAGTAGAGCATAAGCCACCTTCCATTATTTAGTGAATAGTGAATAGTGAATAATGAATAGTGAAGGTGCTAATACCGCGAGCGGTATTTGTTCATTAATCCATTAAGCGGTATTCGCTGCTTAGATATCGATCATCGAAAGCAGGACCTTTGTGAGCACCTGCTTGATGCTGAGTTCGCTCGTGTCGATATACACCGCGTCCTCGGCGGGGCGAAGCGGGGCGTATTCGCGGTTCATATCACGGTAATCGCGCTCCTCGATCTCGCGCAGGATATCCTCAAAGCTCATGCCGTTCAGCTTATCCTTCTGCTCGTACTCCTTGTAGCGCCTCTGTGCGCGCACCTCGGCGGATGCCGTTACGTAGAATTTGAACCTTGCGTCGGGCAGCACCACGGTGCAGATATCGCGCCCGTCCATAACGAGGCTCTGCGTTTTGGCAAGCTCGCGCTGAAGCTCGAGCAGCTTTTCGCGCACGGAGGGCAGGGTGCTGACGGTGGACGCCGCCTGCGACACCTCCTCGGTGCGGATGAAACCGTTCACATCCTCGCCGTCGAGGAAGATATGCTGTGCGGAATCCACGTGCTCGATGGTCACGACGGT
>JAFZJT010000155.1 GCA_017553815.1 Clostridia bacterium | reverse complement strand
GGCGAAGCCAAGACCATCGAGGAAGTGGGGGAGATGCTCAAGCTTCCCGCGAATAAATCCTGTAAGGCGGTCGTCTACCAGAGGAATGAGGACGATTCCTTCGTGCTCGTTTTCATCCGCGGCGATCTTGAAATAAACGAGACCAAGCTCACCAACTACATAAAGGCCGAGATCCATCCCGCCGTCGATATCGAAAACGCGAACCTTGCCGTCGGTAATATCGGTCCCGTCGGTCTAAACGCGAAGGCGACAGTGCTCTTTGACCGTTCGCTGATCGGCGCAACGAACCTCGTCTGCGGCGCTAATAAGGCCGAGTACCATATCACCGGCTTCAACCCCGAGCGCGACCTTCCCGAAAACACCGAGTTCATCGACTTTGCCAAGGCCGTCGAGGGCGGCGTATGCCCGAATTGTAAGAAGCATTCGCTCAATATCAGGCGCGGCATCGAGGTCGGAAACATCTTTCAGCTCGGCAGGCGCTACACCGAAGCCATGGGCATGACCTACGACAGCGAGAACGGCGAGCGTAAGAACCCCATCATGGGTTGCTACGGCATCGGCGTCGGCAGGCTCATCGCCTCCGTATGCGAGGAGCATCACGACGATTACGGTCCGATCTGGCCGATAACCATAGCTCCGTGGCAGGTGCAGATCTGCGCGCTTCGTATCGACGATGAGGCCGTGAAGGCCGCCGCCGAAAAGCTTTATTCCGAACTCAAGAACGCGGGCATCGAAGTCATCTATGACGACCGCCCAGTTTCCGCCGGCGTCATGTTCTCCGACGCCGACCTTCTCGGCGCACCGCTTCGCGTGGTCATCAGCCCGAAGACCCTCGGCAGGAATTGCTTCGAGTTCTCCGCGCGCGATAAGTCCTTCCGCGAGGATATCGACGCGGAGACCGCCGCACAGACCGTTTGCGATAAGGTTCATGCGCTTATCGCCGAAGTGAACTCCAAGGTTCCCGAAAGCATCTGATTTTAGCGCACGACCCGTAAAAAGCACCGATTGAAGCTGAGAAACTCAGTTGATATGCCCGCTGTTTACTGGTCGCGCGTATATGCTCGCTCGGATTTATATAGAATATAGATCGCCCGATTCATGCAAATGCGCTAAAACTGGGGATTGACAAATTCCGATTTTGAGTTATAATAATAGCGTTGCAAATATGGACGGGTTCCCGAGCGGCCAAAGGGAGCGGACTGTAAATCCGTTGTCACAGACTACGATGGTTCGAATCCATCCCCGTCCACCAGAAAAATCCGTCCGAAAGGACGGATTTTTCAATGAAGACGCCCTTTCGGGCTAATGAAGACGCTTCGCTGATTAGGCAAACAGGGCGTCGTTCGCTTCATTAGTGATCGAAGCGAACGACTTCATTAGGCGCTTTGCGCCGACTTCACTAACGAGCGCAGCGAGTGACTTTACTTTGCGGCTCTGCCGCAAAACTTCATTATGCCGATGGTATAGTTTCACTTGCCGCAAGGCGGAAAACTTCACTTTGGATCACAATAAGCTTCCACCTTGTCATAGTCGCGATTTTACTTGATTAGCCATCAAAAACTCTTTTTATATCACGGTAGAATAGTATTCATTTCCGTACTTGATGAATAGCCGAAAGTATGGTAAAATATGTATTCTGTAACAGGCATGAGCTTGTAATAAGAAAACAGGGAGTAATTTAAATGACTGTTTGGATCGCTATTATTTTGGGACTTGTTCAGGGTCTTGCGGAATTTCTTCCGATATCCTCGAGCGGGCACCTTCTTCTGATGCAGAATATCTTCGGCATTAGCGACGGAGGAATGTTCTACACGGTGCTTCTGCATATCGGCACCCTTGCCGCCGTGCTCATTGTTTACAGAAAGATAATCATCGATATGCTGCTTCATCCCATTGAGCGCAAGATGCATTGGATATGGCTCATCGTTGCAACGCTCGTAACCGTGGCGATTGCGCTCGTGCTAAAAAAGTTCGATATTCTTGAGACCGCCGAATCCGGCCGCGCGCTCGGCTTCTGCTTCATTATCACCTCGATCCTGCTCATTATTTGCGATTTTCTTCGCAAGCGCCTCGACGGCAAACGCACCATCACCGAGATGAAGTGGTATCACGCGGTGTTCATCGGCTTCATGCAGGGCATAGCGCCCTTCCCGGGCATCTCCCGCTCGGGCGCTACCATCACGGGCGCCACCGCCTGCAAGCTCAGCCGCGAGGAAGCGGCGGAGTTCAGCTTCCTGCTCTCAATCCCCGCGATACTCGGCGGCGCGGTGCTTGAGATACCCGAAGCAATAAAGGAGGGAGTCACGGTAGGCGCGCTTCCATGCATCGTGGGCGTGCTCGTTGCGGCCGTTTCGGGCTATTTCGCGGTCAAGTTCATGATAAGGCTTATCACCAAGCGCTCGCTAACGGGCTTTGCGGTTTATACCTTCATCCTCGGCGTTTTCGTGCTGCTCGATCAGTTCGTTCTGCACCTTATTAAATGGAATTTCTAAGCCGCTTGGCTCGGGAAGGAAACTGCTTGAGCCGTTGAGGCGAATATGTGTTTTCATGACCGCCGACTGGTTCC
>JAFZJT010000154.1 GCA_017553815.1 Clostridia bacterium | reverse complement strand
CGTGCATCCGGTGGGTGAAGCGCCGGGAAGGCTTTATCCCGCGGTGCTCAATATAAAGGGCGGTCCCGAGACTATGTATGCACAAAGCTACTGGCACGAGTTCCACGTGCTGGCGTCATCGGGCTTTGCTGTCGTCTGCCCCAATCCGAGAGGAAGCACCGGCTTCGGTCACGCATATAATTCCGGCGCGATCTGCTGGAGGAACGGCGCGATGGAGGACGTTATAGACTGCCTTGAAAACGCGATCTCCAAGGGCTTTATCGACAGGGAGCGCGTCGGCGTCACCGGAGGGAGCTACGGCGGCTATATGACGAACAAGCTCATCGGCAGAACGAAGCTCTTCAAGGCGGCCGCAGCGCAGCGGTGCCTTATAAATCCCGCCGTTTCCTACGGCACCGGCGACTTGGGCTTCATCAACAACGGAAGCGTTCCGAAGGATTTCACCATGTTCGCATATCTTGAGGATCGGGCAAGGGGAAACCTTATCACCTATATAGACAATATCGATATCCCAGTTCTTATCCTGCACGGGTTCAAGGATTACCGCTGTGGTTTCGAGCAGGCGGAGCAGTTTTTCGTCGCCATGAAGGACAGGCATCCGGACGTTCCGGTTCGGCTCGTCATGTTCCCGGAGGAGAATCACGGCATAACGAGAACGGGTAAGCTTCACAGCCAGATAAGGCATCTTGACGAGATCGTATGCTGGTTTAAGAAGTACGTTAAGCGGGAGGAAGCTTAAATGGAAAAGAGAGCATTTAACATAAACGACCGCATCTCCCTCGAAAGGCTGAACGGCGCGGACCTTTATAACGGTCTTGTCGCGTATGCCTCCAACAGAACCGGCGGAGTTGTGCTGAAAAACACGGAAACCGGCAAGGAAATCCGGATTACAGCACGCGGAGCAGGAAGCGCGAAGTTCTCTCCGGACGGTCAAAAGCTGTTGTTCCTTGCTGTTTCCGAAGCGGGCGGCAGACAGATTCATATCCGCGACATGAAAAGCGGCGAAACAAAAACGCTGACTGCGTTTCGCGGACCGATCATAGATCCCATTTGGTCGCCGAACGGAAAACAGATCGCGTTTACCTCGATCCGTTCGGAAGGAAGCGCCGCGCAAAAGACGAGACCGGACGAGGCGATTGTCATCGAGGAGCTCGGCTATAAGTTCGACGGACGCGGGTTCATCCGACCGGACGAGCATATGCACGTATTCGTCGCGGATATGGACGGAAACGTCACCGCGCTGACAAACGGCGCGAACGATTACCTGATGCCCGCTTGGTCGTCAGACGGGCGGCATCTCGCCTGCATAAGCTCCGCGGAGCGCGAAAAAGGCGAGATCCTCGGGTGCGATCTGTTCCTGCTTGACGCGGATCGCCCGGAAGCAGCGCCTGTTCGCATCTCAAAAGGGCTGAATCTCGTTTCATATCCGAATCCCATCCGTCCCATCTTCTCAGAGGACGGCAAAAGCATCTATATGGGTGTGCTCAAAGAGGGATCGGATCTGCAGAAGGAGTATCCGGAAGTCTACTTCTATCGCTTTAGTATCGAGGGGAGCGACGCCGAAAGGGTATTCTTCGGCGATGAAAACTGCATTCAGTGCGTTCAATTCCTGTATAACGCGGGCTGCGGCTGGGGCTTCGACAAAGCACAGCTTTATAAGAACAGTATTTGGTTCGTTTCGGGTTTCAACGGCGCCTGCACGCTGTACAGGCTCGATCTGTCCTGCGACGGACACGCCGAGAAGAAGCTCTCCGGCAAGTTCGTGATAAACGGGATAAGTCCGATCCGGAACGGCAAAATGCTACTTTCCTGCTCCGCTCCGGACGTGCCGGAATACTGTCTGCTTTACGACGCCGAAACGGGTGCGTATGACAAGGTCATAGAGACCTGCGGAGGCATGAAGAACGAGGCAGACCTCTCTCCGGTCTTCGATTTCTTCTTCGATACGCTCGACGGCGAGAGCCGCGTGCACGGTTTCGTTATGCCTCCGAAGGATTTTCAGGAGGGTGAAAAGTATCCTGCGATCCTCTATATCCACGGCGGACCGCATCCGTTCTACACCTTCGGCTTCACGCCCGAGCATCAATGCCTCTCCGGCGAGGGCTTTGCGGTGATCTTCTGCAATCCCCGGGGCTCAAGCGGCTACGGTGAAGTTCATCAGAAGATCGAGAGAGCTACGGACGGCTCGGCATATACCGATATCCTCCAATTTGTCGATGAAGCCGTGCGCAGGTTCCCGTTCATTGACGGCGACCGCATCGGCGTGACCGGCGGCAGCTACGGCGGGTATATGACAAATTACATTGCCGGGCACGCCAAGCGCTTCAAAGCGTACGTTACCCAACGGAGCACGGCAAACGATCTGATCTGCTATGCAAGCTCAGATATGCAGGGCACGAGCAAGGCGTACAAGAGCTTTGAGGAGTTCATGGTGAACTCGCTCAAGACCTCGACGGTTTGCTTAGCAGAACGATTCGATAAGCCCTTCCTGATCCTGCACGGTATGGAAGATCTGAGGACGCCCGTCTACGGCGCACATCAGCTCTACACGGCCTTGAAGGATCTTCATCCCGAGTTGCCCGTCAGGATGGTGCTCTTCCCGCACGTCGCACACGATCAGCCGAGCGACGAAACTCAGCTCTATATCTATTACGACGAAATGGTAAGCTGGTTCAGAAAGTACCTTTGAATAAGATGATCGATGAACGAGGCGCTGAAAAGCAAAGTGATCATACATAACTGAAAAACGAATAAAAGAGGAGTTCTTATGAACAAACATTTATTGACGGGCAACGAAGCCCTTGCGAGAGGCGCGTATGAAGCGGGCGTGAAGGTCGCTTCGGCGTACCCCGGAACACCGAGCACGGAGATCTTTGAGAATCTACCGAACTACAAGGACGCCCTTTACAGCGAATGGGCTCCCAACGAGAAGGTCGCGACGGAGGTCGCGTACGGCGCTTCGATAGCCGGTTTGCGCAGTCTCTGTGCTATGAAGCACGTCGGTCTCAACGTGGCCGCGGATCCCGTATTCACCGCCGCGTATAACGGCGTTGGAGGCGGCTTCGTGATCGTCACCGCGGACGACCCCAGCATGCACAGCTCTCAGAATGAGCAGGATAACCGCTATTACGCCAAGTCCGCCAAGCTCCCCATGCTCGAGCCCTCGGATTCGCAGGAATGCCTCGATTTTATGAAGGCAGCGTACGATATCTCCGAAAGGTTCGACGTACCAGTGCTGCTTCGGACCACCACCCGCGTCGCCCACTCCAAGAGCATAGTTTCGTTCGGTGAAAGGACCGAGCATCCCGTTCCGGAGTATAAGAGAAACCCGGCAAAGAACATCGCCTCTCCGGCAAACGCAGTCCGCAACCACGCAAAGCTCGAGGCAGCTTTTATCGAGCTTGAAAAGTTCGCGAATGAGAGCGCCCTCAACCGGCTCGAGATGAACGGCACGAGGATCGGCGTCATCAGCGCTTCCATCGCTTATCAATACGCGAAGGACGCCTTTCCGGAGGATACGAGCTTTTTGAAGCTCGGCATCACAAATCCGCTTCCGATGGAGCTTATCCGTGATTTTGCCTCGAAGGTCGATAAGCTGTACGTAATCGAGGAGCTTGAGCCATTCATGGAGGACCAGATCAAGGCGGCT
>JAFZJT010000016.1 GCA_017553815.1 Clostridia bacterium | reverse complement strand
CGCCGCTGTTTCAGGTCTGTGTCTGGCAGGCTTTACTTGCGTTGGGATGATCTGATCTTTTTTCGGGGCTTTGCGTGCCTCTATATGCTTTTTCGGATGATCCCTTCTTGAAAGAATCAAGGAGGGCATTTTTATGCAAAGAACACTTGTCTGCGCCGAGAACGTAACGGTATCGTTCGGCGTGCGTACGCTATTCCACATAGAAAAAATAGAAATACACGAGGGCGACAGAATAGGGCTCGTAGGTCAGAACGGCACGGGAAAGACCACACTGTTGGAGCTTCTCTTCGGCGCTCGCAAGCCGGATGAAGGGGCTTTGACCCTTAACTGCAGGCCGGCTTACTTCCGTCAGCTTTCCGATGATTCGAATAATGGCGCTCTTGCGGAGGAGTTAAGCTTGTTCGGAGTGAAGGAGCTCGATGGAAGCGACTCCGTCAGCGGCGGTGAAGGCACGCGGCTTCGCTTAGCCGAGCTGTTCTCAGAAGAAAGCCCGCTCTATCTAATTGATGAACCGACCTCACACCTTGACGAGGGAGGCGTCGAGTATCTCGCTCAAAGGCTTTGGAGCATCGAGACGTTCGTGCTCGTCAGCCACGACCGCGAGCTATTGGACGCGCATTGCGATTTGATGATCGAGATCGAGAACGGCGAGGTCAAGCTCTATCAGGGGAATTATTCGGCGTATCTCGAACAGAAGAAGCAGGCGTTCGAGCGGGCGTATTTCGAGTATGAGCAGTACAGCGGGGAGATCGAGAGGCTGACTTCCGCATACCGCGCGAAGAAGGAGCAGGCAAGGGGCGCCTCAAAAAAGCCGCGCGGTATGTCGCCAAGCGAGGCTAAAGCGCGTGAATACTACACCGCCCGCCGCAGCCCCAAGAGCAAGGCAAAGGGCCTCGAGCGCAGCGCGGAGAACATCAAAAAGCGTATGGAACACATGGAGGTCAAGGAAAAACCGAAGGAGCTCCCGAAGATCCGCCCGGTATTCAGCCTTACCGACCCGCCGCGAAATCTCGTGATAATGGAGGCTGATAACCTTTTCTTCTCCTATCCGAACGGCAGAGAGATATTCCGAGACGCTGTGTTTCGCCTGATGCGCGGGAGCAGAACGGTGCTCCTCGGCGAGAATGGTTCGGGCAAGACGACACTGATACGGCTGATACTTGAGGGCAAACTTATCCGCATAGTCCCCAAGGCCAAGCTCGGTTACCTCAAACAGGATCTTTCCGACCTTGACGAAAACCTAACAGTGCTCGAATGCGCACAGGAGACCAGCGTGCAGTCACCTACGGTCGTAAGGAATATCTTAGCTCGGCTCCTCTTTTCCGCAAGGGACATGGAAAAGCCGGTTGCCGTACTATCCGGCGGCGAGCGGGTACGCCTCGCCTTTGCCCGCATATTCGTATCGAGCGCGAACGTCCTCGTCCTAGATGAACCTACTAATTATCTTGATATCCCGTCCGTTGAGGCGATTCAAGCACTTCTCTCGGAATACGAGGGTACGATGCTCTTCACCTCGCATGACCGCGCTTTCGTGAGAGCGGTCGCGACCGACGCGCTGACGATACGGGATAAAAAGATTGTCAAAACAGAATTGGATTTTTAACTCAAGGCAAAGGAGGTCATTTCAAATGGTCAAGCGGCGTGCTTCCTTCTGATAAGGCAGAAGGAAAATAAATTGCATTCCTTCTGTCTCAATAATTGACAGGAGGTAAATATGAGAAAGTATTTTAAGCGCAACCGCGCCGCTTTTGTTGGCGCGCTGATTTGCATTTTTTCAAGCAACGCCCTTGCGGTGGTGCTGCAGTTTTTCAAGGGCGACGTGCTCGATCACGCCATCGCCGGTGAAACCGAAACAACGATCAAATACGCGGTCCTGCTGATCTCGTTTATCTTGGGCGAGGTCCTGTTCTTTTTCCTCTACAAAAGGTTTAATGCCCGTTTTGTAGTCGGCAGCACGAGGATGCTCAAACGCGATATCTTCGAAAGCATCACGCGCAGGGATTTCATCGCCTACAAGCAGCGTCAGCAGGGCGAGTACATTTCGAAACTCACGACCGACGCCGATGCGATCAAGGACAGACGGTTTCGGATGCTCCCGATGTTCTTTGATATCCTGTTCAAGATCGTTTTCGTGAGCGCTGCGCTCTTTATTCTCGACTGGCGCTTGGCGCTAGTTACGATCGCGCTTTTGACAACGCCGCTCTATATTCCGAAGCTCATCGAAAAGCGGCTTCAAAAGGCGCAGACGGAGTACCTTAAAGCGGTCGAGGATAATCTTGCAAAGGTCAACGATTGGCTGAGCGGGTTCGAGATCATAAAAAACTTCTCCATAGAGCGGCAGATCATGAAAAGGTTCGACGAGGCGAACGATCTTTCGATGGATAAGCTGCTCCGCGATACAATGCTCGGAGCCGTTTCCCAGCTCATCACGACGCTGATCTCGTATCTTTCATACTTCATCGTGCTCGTCGTCGCAACTTGGCTCGTGCTCTGGGGCGATTTCACAGCGGGCGAATTCTTCGTGGCGATAGGCATGATCGACCAGCTCTCCTATCCGCTCATCTCGCTTGCAGAGATAATCCGTCAGCTCGTCGCGATCAAGCCAGCGTGCAAGGAGATGGAGCGGTTTATTGCGGAGGGAAGCTCTTCCCAGAACGGCAAACAGCTTGAAGGCGTAAAGCGCGGTATTTGCTATCACAACGTTTCCTTTGCTTACGAGAGCGGCGAACCGATACTGAAAAACTTCGACTTCTCCGCTGAGGTCGGCAGGCGCTATCTTATCAAGGGTCCGAGCGGGTGCGGCAAGACCACGGCGGTCAACCTGCTGCTTCGCTATTACGATGCGACCTGCGGCAACATCGAGATCGACGGTGTTCCGATCACAGAATACGGCAGCACTTACGACTGCATGACCGTAGTAAGGCAGGAGGCGGTGCTTTTCCGCGATACACTGCGAAACAATCTCACCATGTT
>JAFZJT010000153.1 GCA_017553815.1 Clostridia bacterium | reverse complement strand
GTATTCCGCGCAGATCTCGGTATTGCCCTTATCGATACTGCGGATAGCTCCTCCGAAATAGTTCCGGCCTTTTCTTGAATAATAAATAATCAGATTCATGTTCATTCTCCTTCTTCTTTGTCCCAAGTCAGCACGCCCGTTTCCACCGCTTTGCGGTAACGGGAGATCTTCCAGTCGAGCAGATCAACGGCCTCGGTCAGCTCCGCGAGCTGTTTCCCAAGCTCCTCACGCTCCGATAAGAGCAGAGCAAGGCGGTCCTTTATGGTCTCGTCGCCCATGTTGAAGAGCCGCACGTACTCGGCGATCGCCTCGACCGAGACCCCCGCCTTCCTCAAACAGACGGCGTTATGCACCCAATTAAGCGCCTCGTTGTCATACTCGCGTATGCCGCCAGAAGATCTCGCGACCTTCGGTATAGCCCCGACCTTTTCATAGTAGCGGAGCGTGTCGGCGGTAATGCCGAACTTCTCGCAAACGTCCTTTATCGTCAATCCATATCACCTCCGGATGATCTTTCTGAGACCATTGTACTACTTGGAGTTAGCTCCAAGTCAAGGGGTATTTGTGGGATATCGAAAATATATTGTTTTGGCAGTATCTTCACCCTGCATAACTAAAGGTCGCGCGATAGAAATCATGGCGACCTGTTAACCCCTGTTGACACGGGGGTTAACATGGGGTATAATAACGGTGTTAAGGAGGTGATCCGTATGGATTATGAATTGGTCGACAAGATCGCATCAATCACCGCAGAGATCGCCGAACTGCCGAAGGGCTATATTTCCAAGAAAACGATCGGCGGCAAGGTCTACTTCTACCATCAGTGGTCTGAGCAGGGTGTTAAGAAAAGCCAATACCTTCGTGACGAGGAAGTCAAACCTCTCAGCGATATAATAGAGCGCAGAAAGCAGCTGCAGGCGGAGCTCGGAGAATTGAAATCCGGCAGCAATGCGGGAGAGGCTTCAAAAACGAACTGCCTGCTGATGCACAAGCATATAAAGGTTGCGGAGATCGAGCTCGACGCGGATACCGGCTTCATACAGAGGATCGGTAAGGTTTTCGCACCGGAGCATCTTCCGGTAGGCGTTCCCGTGAAAAGAGGCGTCGCGGATCGTGCGGCGCTCAACGATTGGTGGACGGATCGCTCCATCCCCGCAAGCCGTTCCGGTGTGCGCGAGGCACTTGAGACGCTTGATATTACGAGCACGAAGATGCTGCTTGTCCGCTGTTACGGGCTGAGCTTATCGGATCAGTATTGGATCCTTCCTGAAGGATCGGAGCTGACTTGGGAAAAGCTCAACTTCTTCAACAACGATTTCTCCGACGATATAGGCGACGTGCTGTTCGGCGCGAACAAAAAAGCAGGAGCTTTCGATTTCAGTTCTCCGGACAACACCTCCGATGGAAATCTGAAGAAGCGTTGGAAGATCATAGACGGCAAGCGATGTCTTATTAAGGGCGGATCTAATCCCTTCCGCCAGCAGCCGCTGAATGAAGTGATCGCGACCGGGATAATGGATCGCCTCGGGATCCCCTGCGTTCCGTACTCGGTCGTCTGGGATGGAGGCGCACCGTACAGCGTCTGCGAGGATTTCGTTGACGAGAACACCGAGCTCGTTCCCGCCTGGCGGATAATCAAGACTCGGAAGCAGTCGAACAGCACTTCCATGTACAGTCATTTCGTGAACTGCGCGAGTGAGCTCGGGATCAAGGATGCTGTGGAGTTCCTTGACAGGATGATCGTTCTCGATTATATCATCGCGAATGAGGACCGGCACCTCAACAATTTCGGCGCGCTGCGAAACGCGGAGACGCTCGAGTGGCTCGGCATGGCGCCGATCTATGACAGCGGCTCGTCGCTGGGCTATGACAAGAGCGTGCCGCTCATGATGAACGCGCGCGAGGTCATCTGCAAGCCCTTCAAGAAGCACCATGAGGAGCAGCTGAAGCTCGTTTCAGACTTCGGTTGGATCGATTTTGCGAAGCTGGACGATGTGCCCGATATGATCGTCAACGTGCTTTCCGATGAAAAAGCTCGCGATTACATGGACGAAAACCGTATCCGCGCCATCGCGGAGCTGACACGAAAGCGTATCGATCATCTGAAGCAGCTCGCTGGCTCGCATGAGCGCATTCAGACTATCGATTTGAACGACGAGGTCACGGTAAACGTCGCGGAGGATTATAAGAATGATTGATGCAATTAAGGAGAAACTCGACAGGACAAATCGGAGTCAATAATATGATCATCGCAATAGAAAGCATAATACTGTGCCTCGCGTTCACGCTGATGGTGTACTTAATGTCCCGCGATCCAATAAAGCAGCTTTATAATTATCCTACCGCCATTCAGGAGAGGGTCCGGTCGATGGATGAGTACAAAGACCGGATACCCACGCGGAAGAATAAGCTCTTTGTCAAGCTCCTCGCGTGCGTGCTGTTCATCGCCGTCATCAGCCTGATACTGCGATTTGTCAACGGGTATACCACCTTTCTTAAGACCTTCGGCTATGGATTCCTTTTGTGGACGATAGTGAACCTTTGGGATCTGATCGTGCTGGACATACTCTGGTTCTGCCACGACAAACACTTTGTGATCCCCGGCACGGAGGATATGGTGCGTGACTATCACGACTATCGCTTCCACTTCAGGGGCTTCCTCATCGGCGAAGCTCTGGCGCTCGTTGTCTGCTCGGCCGCGGGGCTCATCGTGCAGTTTGTTCTGTGACAATTAAGCGGTTCGTCCGAAATATGATGACAGTTCAGGCTCCGTCTGCTATAATGAGATCATCAAATACCGAAAGGAGATATTCACCATGGAAATGAAGTTTTACCGCTGCAAACACTGCGGCCAGATCATCGCGATCGTCAAGAAGACCGGCGTTCCCGTGATCTGCTGCGGCGAGCCCATGCAGGAGATCATCCCCTCGTCCACCGACGCCTCCGTGGAGAAGCACGTGCCCGTTGTTGAGGTCGACGGAACTACCGTCAAGGTCGCCGTAGGTTCCACCCCGCACCCCATGATCCCGGAGCATTACATCGAGTGGGTCTCCCTTAAGACCAAAGCGGGCAATCAGCGCAAGGCCCTGAACCCCGGCGACGAGCCCAAGGTCTGCTTCAGCATCTGCGAGGGCGACGAGGTCGAAGCCGTCTACGCCTACTGCAACCTGCACAGCCTGTGGAAGGCGTAAGCCGAAAAGAATACCGAAACAACGACAAGCCCGCCGGGATCTCTCCAAGCGGGCTTGACTAACTCTGTCGAGGGACAGGGCGCCTCCTTAACGGGCGTCCCTGTCCCTCTATTCTTCTGTCTGCTCGAACAAGCTTTAGCGTATACCCGTCACCCCGACATCCTTTTGTCTGCC
>JAFZJT010000152.1 GCA_017553815.1 Clostridia bacterium | reverse complement strand
TTTCCAACGCCCGTTGCAAGCGCGAAGGTCAGCGACATAAAATCGCGCTCAAAATCCGTGCAGATAGGATACATGGCATGGACCGCGCCGAGCGCGCCGCGCAGATTCATACCCTTGCGCAGAGAAACGCTGTTCAGGATCTCTTCAAGTATTTTGAGTGATGCTGTCTGCGGCTTGCGCAAAGACATAACTCCGCTGATATAATCGGTTGTGTATTGAGGGAAAAAGTTACTCATCGCAATCCTCCTCGTCATAAACAGGCGGATGAACTATATTCAGGTTGTAGTCGGCTTTGCCAAACTCGCAGCGATCAAGCAGCATTTGCGGTATCTTCTTAACTGTTATATTCTTGTATGCTTTATCAATACCCTTATCAAATGAACGGCAAGCTATAACAAGGTATTCATTTTCATTCATCGTATCCTTGATCGAATCAAGATACGGGCTGTTCAGATGGCGAGTCGTTACAAAAAGATAACTGTTTTCATTTCCAACGGATTGCTTCCAAAACAGGCTGCTATCTGGATTATAGCTGAATCCTTCGTGGAGAGCAACTGCCGCCGCAAGCATATCCGCATCATAATCGGGATTGATAACCGCTTCACCAAACTGATCTTCGTTTATAAGCGTTGGCGCAAGCTCATAAAAGCGGTATCCTCCTCCGCCGTTCCAATTCGCAGATTTGGTTATGCCGCCCTCATCCCCTCCTGCAATAACCTTATCCAGCCTGACCTTGCAATGGGTGTACGCATGATCGCCCATTTCAATGCCGATATAGCGCCTGCCCATCTTGTGGGCAACGGCAGCGGTAGTACCGGAACCGAGGAAGGAATCGAGGACGAGATCGCCTGGGTTAGATGCGAGGATAAATACTCTTTGGATGAGACGCTCTGGCTTAGGAGTGTCAAATATCGTATCAAAACCGAAAGCTTTTATTTCTTTCTTCGCTTATTGCGTATGTCCAACTTCCGAATACGGCCAAATTGTTTGAGGCACAATTCCATCTCTGACTTCGGACAAGAATCGCTTTAAAGCCGGAACATTATTACCACTTGGTCCGAACCAAACTCGGTTATCAGCAATCATTCTGTTCATAACTTCTTCGGTATACACCCAACACCGCCCAGGCGTTAAATGATGCAACTTTCCGTTTGGAGCTTTCAATACATAAAACTGGCTTGGGGTACCGTGTCCAGCTTGGGCGGTTGAGTCGGTCGATTTCCAAACACCTCTTGGATCATTGTCCGGATTTTTGTATCTATCATTAGCCTCGTTAGTTCTTGGCAACTTGTTTAGCGAGTAGTCCTTAGTTAAGCTCTTTGCGTAGACTAAGATATAATCATGCGACCTTGAAATGGTCTTTTTTAGGTTTACGGGAGAGTACGCCCTCTGCCAAACAACTGTTTCAATATAGTTTTTTCGTCCAAAAACCTCATCACAAAGAACCTTGAGATAAGCCTGTTCATCATCATCGATGCTTATCCAAATTGTACCATCATCAGACAATAGCGTGTGCAGTATTTCTAATCTCGGACGCATCAGATTCAGCCATTGGCTATGCTCAAGATTGTCGTCATAATGCTCGAATGCGCTGCCCGTATTATACGGCGGATCGATATAGATGCACTTGACCTGTCCGGCATATTTGCTTTCCAAAGCCTTCAGTGCCAGCAGGTTGTCACCGTGGATCAGCATATTCTCGGTATCGGGATCGTTTGCGCAGTTTGAAAGCGCGGCGTTTTCGATCAAGAGCCTCGGTTCAACGCTGATGGGCTCGTCCTTTCCGTACCAAGTCAGTTCAAGTTTATTTGCCATAGCCGCATTCCTCCTGCCGCGTTATCCTTTGTTTGCTCCGTTTATCTCTGTTTCGGAGCTAAAACTATATCAGCATAATAATATCAGAAATCACGCTTTCAATCAATACAATAATGCGACTGTTTTCGACTCTATACCAAAAAATGTACCTCGCGAGTCGTTTTGACAGTTTTTTATCCAAACAGCCGCAAAAAGACTTGCAATTAAATAAAAACTTGTTATACTGGATACACTCGAAAAAATATTGCAGCAAAAGGAAAAAACGATATGACAGGTGTGATCTACGCTCGTTATTCCTCGGACAATCAGCGCGAGGAATCCATAGAAGGACAGCTTCGCGAGTGCAGGGCATTCGCCGAGCGGAGCGGTATTCAGATAGTTGGCACATACATTGACCGCGCGTTTTCGGCAAGGACGGACAATCGACCGGATTTTCAAAAGATGATCAAGGACAGCTCCGGCAGAAAGTTTGAGTTTGTGATCGTTTGGAAGCCGGACAGGTTTGCGCGCGACAGGTACGATTCGGCGCATTACAAGGCTATTCTCAGAAAGAACGGCGTGAAGGTGCTTTCCGCTACAGAGAAGATATCCGACGGCTCTGAAGGCATCCTGATGGAAGCGGTGCTTGAAGGCATGGCCGAGTAATGATGTGTGCCTGTCGGCACATGAAGGGCAAACATCGCATCACTGCAAACAAAGCGAGCGGCATCTTTTCCAAAACTCAACTCCCGGTTTACCCTTCTCCCTCTTGCGTCTATTGCACTCAACCGTTATTTTTGGTATTATACAATCGTAATTTGCGGCGCGAGCCTAAACAAGAATCAAGAACTCGGAAGGAGAAACTCTATCCATGGTCAAATTCAAAGAAGGCTTCTATGCGGATATCCGCATTGAGGACAGGTCAAGCACCGTTATCGCCTATCAGGCGGGCGTGCTTGAAGAGATGAAGAACCGCGTTGAGAAGCGGGCTTTTCTGCGCGTTTACGACGGCAAGCTCTGGTACTACGCCTCCGTGACCGACGTTGAGCATCTTCAAAAGACGCTCGACGATCTCTATGCCGCGGCAACTGCGAACCCCGAAATACTCAACGACCCCATAGTGCGCCGTTTCGAGGTGAACCGCGACAGGGTTATGAAATTCGAGGGCTGCTCGGTGCGCGATATTCCTTTAAAGGAAAAGCAGGCATTGCTTGTCGGCTATCTGCCCCTTCTTACCGAAAATGAGTGCATCAAGATGTCGAGGGCAAAATACCTCGATCGAAACAGCGTATTCACCTTCGTTTCCAGCCTCGGCGCGGATATAAGCTACGATTATCAGACCTGCGGACTTGCAGTTTCCATCGATATGGCGGAGGGCGAGAAGCAGTTCAGCGGTACTTGGCATCGGGGCGGCACGCGCTTTGATGAAGCGAAGGGTCATGAGGATGAGATTCGCGCCTCCATCGAGGAGCAGGTTTCCTTCATGCGCGATTCCGTACCCGTGGAACCGGGCAAATACCCCGTCGTGCTCTCCCCCGAGGCCGCGGGCGTGTTCGCGCATGAAAGCTTCGGGCATAAGTCCGAGGCCGACCTCATGATTTCCGACGAGACCATGAAGGAGGAATGGCAGATCGGCAAGACCGTCGGCTCCCCCATCCTCTCCATAGTCGACAGCGGCGAAGTGCCCGGTTCGGGCTGCATACCCTACGACGACGAGGGCACCAAGGCGCGCCATACCTACCTCCTCAAAAACGGCAAGCTTGCGGGCAGGCTTCACAGCGCAATGACCGCGTCCGTTTTGGACGAGGGGCTCACGGGCAACGCCCGCGCCGTGGACTGCGGTTTTGAACCGATCGTGCGCATGACCTCGACCTATATCGAGGGCGGCGAGCTCGATTTCGACGAGCTTATCGCGCCGATCAAAAAGGGCTATTTCGTTAAAACCGTTAAGCACGGCAGCGGTATGAGCACCTTCACCATCGCGCCGAGCGTCGTTTACGAGATAGAAAACGGCAAGCTCGGCCGTCCCGTGCAGATAAGCGTCATCACGGGCAACGTGTTTGAAACGCTCGGGCTTATCGACGGGCTTACGAAGGATGTGGAGCAGCTTTCCTTCGTTACCGGCGGATGCGGCAAGATGGAGCAGTATCCTCTGCCCGTTGGCTTCGGCGGCCCGTTCGTGCGAGTTTCCGAAATGAACGTTCAGTAAAGGGGTGAATGATATGGAAAAAGAGTTTATCAAAGAGACCGAAAGAACCGTTATGCTCAACGTTACCGCGGGCAGGATAGACAGCTTCCGCCAGACCGAGAAAACGACCGGCACCGTACGCGTTTACGAGAACGGCTGTATCGGCGTTGCGGGCTGCATAGGCGAGCCGAACGAGGAGGAGCTCACCAAGAGGGCTGTCGAGGCGCTTGAATTCGGCATCCCCTACCCCGAAAAGCTCGAGGGTGCGCTTGAAATCGAGGAAAGGCACGACGGGGAGATAATCCCCATTCCCGAGCTCATTCCGACTATGCAGGCTTTCCTCGACCGCCTCGGCGAAGCCTGCCCTAATTTCGCCTTTTCAAATAAAATAGGCCTTACCTACACGAGCACGGAATATGAGAATTCAAAGGGGCGCCACCTTGCCTACTCGGGCGGAAAGGTCTATACCGGCCTTATCGCCCAGAATCGCGGCGGCGGCAATATTTTCGACGCCTTCCTCAGCTGGGAGGGCGACTCCTTCGAGGCGGACGCGCTCGTTGCTCAGTTCAAGAAGGAATACGACGCCTTCTTTAGAAGCGTCGATATCGAGCCGGGCAGATACCCCGTTGTGTTCGATATTTCGATGGTGCTTTACCGCTTCATAAATCATTTTGTTGGCGAGCTGTACGCCGCCGGCGCATCCCTTCTGAGCGGCAAGCTCGGCGAAAAGGTTTTCTCCGAAAAGCTGAGCGTCATGGAGGATATGAACCCCGCAACCGCTCCCGGCGCAAGGTTTTTCGACGTTGAGGGCTGTGTTTCCGAGAATAATTATAGGCCGAGCTTCGTTGAAAACGGCGTGCTCAAGGGGCTGCTGACCTGCAAAAAATCGGCGGATACCTTTGATCTTCCGAATATCGGCACCGCGCAGGCCGCCTACGACGGCGTTCCCGACGCGGGGCTTCGCGGGCTGTACGTGGAGCCCACCGCGAGGAGCCTCAAGGAGCTCGTGCCCGGCAAGGCGATATACGTTGTGGTGGCGGAGGGCGGCGACGCGACCCCCGACGGACACTACGCTTCGCCCGCGCAGCTTGCGTATCTGATGGAGGACGGCGAGCTCGTCGGCCGCCTGCCCAATATTACCTTCAGCGGCGATTTCTTCGAGCTTCTCGGCAAGGACTATATCGGCACCGTGCGCGACGAGCCGATGAAGGGAAGCTCGCTGAGCGCCATCATGATGGACGTTAATAAATGATAACCGAATAAAACCGACTTGGAAAAAGCACGCGAAGGGCGGACGCGCCCAACGCGTGCTTTTTTCGCACGTGACGATTGAATGCCGAGCGAATTTCGTGTATAATTCGCTCAAAAGGCGGGCGCGTGCCGCCGCAAAAAGGAGATAAAAATGCAGGACTCGATAAAAAAAATGACCGATGAGACAGCTTCACGGCTCGGCGGCAAAATGCACAGCCTTTGGCTCTACGGAAGCGCAGTTATGGATGATTTTCGCCTCGGTTGGAGCGATATCGACTTTATCGCGTTTGCAAACGGCGAAATAACCGAGGAAGCGGCGCAGAGCCTTCTGATGCTTCGGCAGGAGCTTATGGAGAAGGAGCCTGAAAACCCGTATTACCGCCTTTTCGAGGGCGTTATCGTCAATATAGATGAGTATAAAAGCGGCGAGTACAAGCGCCTCGTCTACTGGGGAACGAGCGGGCAGAGGATAACGAACAGGTGCGAGATAGACCCGTTTGCGCGCTACGAGCTTGCGAAATTCGGCAAATGCGTTTACGGCGCCGCGGATTCTTCGCTTTTTACACTTCCCGATAGGGATGAGCTCGTTTCGGCGGTTCGGCGGCACTACGACGGCATCCGCGAATACGCGCACGTTACCGATGAAAGCCTCTATTCCTGCGGCTGGCTTTTGGATATTTCGCGGTGCATCTACACGCTTCGCACGGGCAAGGTCATCGCTAAGACCCGCGCGGGCGAATGGGCGCTTGAAAACCGCGTGTTTAAGGACCCCCTGCCGCTTGAAATAACGCTTATGATACGCAAAAGCCCGCTCGAATACAGGGATAATGCAAGTGTCAAGGAGTGGCTTTCTTCGCTGGGCGGCACCGTTCAGAGCTATGCGGACGCGCTTGAATATGAGCTTGAATCCGGCTCCGAACGCGAATCCCTCGTTCCAAGAAATAAGCCCTATATCATCGAAACCGAAAGGCTTATCATGCGCCCGCTTGAGGAGCGCGACAGGGCGGAGTTCATCCGCATGGCGAAGGATGAAAGTGTGAACTCCACCTATATGATACCCGCGCTCGAGACAGAGGCGCTTGAAAACGCCTTTTTCGACAGTATGCGCGAGTATACCGAGAACGAAAGCCGCTTCGTTTACGGGATCGCGCTGAAGTCCGGCGAAATAATCGGCTTTATCAACGATTGCGAGCTTGAAGGAACGAGCGCGGAGATAGGGTATTTCATCGGCGCGGGGCATTGGAACCGGGGCTATGCGAGCGAGGCGCTTTATGCCGCGATAGACGCGCTGTTTTCGATGGGCTATACCTATCTCAAGGCGGGGCATTTTGAGGAAAACGCCGCCAGCCGCCGCGTTATGGAAAAATGCGGAATGAAGCCCATCGTGCACGAGGAGAACCTCGAATACAAGGGCAAAATGCATCATTGCCTGTATCTGGCGATAGAAAAGCGCTGATCCTCCGCTAAAACGGGAGGCTTGCCAAAATATATGAATTATGGTAATATTTTCCTGCGGCTTATCCGCAAAAACAACCGAGGTGAGATCATGAAAAAGCTTGTTACGCTGGTCATTTCCGCGCTGCTCGCGACGCTGTTTTTGGGGTGCACAATAACGCAGATCGTGCCTCTCAGGCCGACCAAAGCGCCGACGGAGGCTCCCACGGAAGTGCCGACCGAAGCGCCGACCCCCGTGCCCACACCGAGGCCGCTTTACTCTACATACGCTCCCGAAAGCAAAGCCCTCTTTATCAGCGGCAGCTCGGGCTATTCGGAGCTCGTTCTGCCCGAGGGGGCCAAGGAAGCCGACAGCCTTTACGTTGATGACGACGACTTCATCATCAATGCAAGGCTACTCAAACAATATATAAACGGGGACGAGCCTTCAAATATTGAGCTCAAGGATATGATAGACCGGACCGATAAAAGCCTCGCCTTTATCCGCGAGTACCTTTCCGAGAACGCTTCTGCGGTCTATCCCGAGGATATCGCGGCAAAGCCCGTGGTTTTCAATTTCGGCTCCTCGCAGTTCGGCTGGTGGGTGGAGGATGAGCGCGTGTATATCGGCGGCGAACAGAGCCTGTACGTCAGCGATCTCAGGCTTACCTATTCAAGCATCTTTTCATCCCGCGAACGCCTCTACGTGCTCGCGCTTATAAACAGCGATTCCGTTGGCTGGGAGCAGCTCGGCTTCGCCCAATACTTTGGCGACTGCGTTTCCCCCTATGGCGAGCAGGCGCACTCCGTTCCGCTGATAACGCCTGATATGCCCTTCTACGATGCCGCAGTCAGGCTCGGCTATAGCGACGACGGGGAGAATACCCCCGCGATCATGCGCGGAATATACGACGTGATCGCCCGCGCCGGCTTCGAGTACGGGCTGGGCAACTGGGGCACAACAATGACCGGCAAGCCCGTTAGCTATTTCGTGGGTTATACGCGCAAATATGCCGAGGTCAACTCGGGCGACGAGAAGCTGAGCCTTGCAATGGCGATATCGTTCGTCGCGTGGCTCGACGGCGAATACGGCTTTGACGCGCTTAGCCGCTTCTGCTTCGGGCAGATGAGCTTCGATGAAGCCTTCAAAACGGATTATCAAACCGCGTTCGATGCGTGGAGGGCGTATATCTTAGAGACCTGTCCCGAGCTTTGAGAACATGAAAAACAGTTCTATTTCAATAAAAAGGGCTTGATATGAGAGCCTATTCATGGTAAAATACCCATATCGGAAAACCGTATGAAAAACGGAGCCGAACGGCGGGAAGCTCCCTCCGTCGGCTCCTGTTTCACGAAATCAACAATACTCTTTTTAAAGAGACACAAGGAGACACAAAATGAAACAAACCGTACTTCGCAGTTATGCCCGCCTGATCGCCCGCGTCGGCGTCAACATTCAAAAGGGTCAGGACGTCAACGTTTACTGCGGCATCGAGCAGCCCAAGTTCATCGAGCTGCTTGTGGATGAGTGCTACAAGGCGGGAGCCCGCAAGGTGCACGTCGAGTTCGACCATCAGCCCCTTGAAAAGCTCCACGTTCGCCATCAGAGCGTTACCACCTTGGCAAAGGTCGAGGAATGGGAGAAGGCGCGCCTTCAGCACAGGGTCGACACCCTGCCCTGCCGCATCTATATCGATTCCGACGACCCGGACGGACTCAAGGGCATCAACCAGAAGAAGATAGCCAAGGCACAGCAGAAGAGCTGGCCCATCATCAAGCCCTATATCGACGCCAAGAAGAATAAGGACCAGTGGTGCATCGCCGCCGTTCCCGGCGCGGCGTGGGCAAAGAAGGTTTTCCCCGGCCTTCCCAAGGGCAAGGCCATGGAGAAGCTTTGGGAGGCCATACTCACCACCTCCCGCGTTACCGACGACCCCGTTGCGGCATGGGAAGCGCACAACAAGGATCTGCACGATCGCTGCGACTACCTCAACGGCCTCGGCATCGCGGAGCTTCACTATAAGGGCGATAACGGCACCGACCTGCGCGTCGGCATGATCCCCGAGGGCGTGTTCAAGGCCTGCGGCGATAAGAGCCTTCAGGGCATCGAGTTCAACGCCAACATCCCCACCGAGGAGTGCTACACCTCCCCGATGCGCGGCAAGGCGGAGGGCATCGTTTATTCCACAATGCCCCTCAGCTACAACGGCGAGCTTATCGAGAATTTCTCCGTTCGCTTTGAAAACGGCAAGGCCGTTGAGGTGAAGGCCGAGAAGAATCAACAGCTCCTCGAGCAGATGATATCTATGGACGAGGGCGCGGCGTACCTCGGCGAATGCGCGCTCGTGCCCGTCAACTCCCCGATCTACGAATCCGGCATCCTTTTCTACAACACGCTGTTCGATGAGAACGCCGCTTGCCACCTTGCGCTCGGCATGGGCTTCTCCGACTGCATCGACGGCTATGAGAATAAAACTCTCGAGGAGTGCCAGAAGCTGGGCGTCAACGACTCGATGGAGCACGTTGACTTCATGATCGGCTATGAAGGTCTCGACATCGACGCCATCACCCGCGACGGCAAGACCGTGCCCGTTTTCCGCAAGGGCAAGTGGGCGTTCTGATGCCCTTTTCTGGCAATCGCGCTATTGAATAAATCGTAAAATTGTTATATAATTGAACCGAGGGTTGGATATTCTTCCCTCGGTTCGTTGTTTTCAGGACGGCAAAAACCCGAAAAGGAGATGTTTTGATAATGAAAAAACTCTTATCCGCCTTGCTTATTATGCTGCTTATCCTGCCGTGCGTGACGGCGTTTGCTTCAAGCGCTGATGCGCTTCCCTTTGACCTCAACGCGCCCGCGAACGTTGCGGCGCAATGGCTCGGGGGGAACGATTCGCCGACCACGGTCTCATTTTCCTACAGTCTCGACAACTCGATTACCGATTTCTTCAAGCGCCTTGAGCAGGCGCATCTGGACGGCAACCCCGAAACGCTCTTCGAGGGGCGCTCCTACGACGAGATTTTCCTCGTTGCTCAGATAGACTGGGCGCTGGACGACGTGAACGACCCCGTCAGCGGTTGGCACGCAAACGAATTCTGGGAGCCCAAGGGCGAATACGGCTTCGGCTACGACGAAAACTGGAATTGGCGCGTCAGCGAATGGGACGGCGTCGAAATCGGCCTTAACAACGGTACCGAGACCGTGCAGGACGTTTGGCTACTGCGCGCCGTGCCCGATGATACCCGCTGGAACGGCGACCCCGACGCGGGCACCCCGGGCGTAAAGGACCAGCTCAACGAGGACCAGTACGAATATCATGACGACTCCGTGCATATCGACTTCACCGAGCACACCGCCTATTTTAGAGCCCGCCTTGTGGCGACCACGCGCTCAAACGGCGACGAGGTAGTGGATAAGCACTATTATTCCGAATGGTCGGAAACCTGCGCCGTCGGCAAGGACGCGGAGAAGATCGAGCCCATCAAGCCCGGTGAGATCGCCGCGCCCGTCATCACGAATCTTCGCATGACCGACGAGACCTTCAACGATAATCCCGTCGTCGCCTACACGCTGACCGTGCCCGACGAGCTTGCAAAGCAGGTCACGAGCGCCTCCGCAATGGGCGGAAATCTTTGCATCGAGACCTATGCCCGCGTTAAGGGCGATGCGGAATGGATAGAGATGCAGAACACCGATTGGACCGTATCCGCAGGCGAGCGCAAATGCTCGCTCATCCACCTTGTGAACGAACAGCGCCCGCATATAGAAAAGGATACCGAGATAGAGCTGCGTTGCCGCTACCGTTGCGACCAGCCCGACACGGAATCCATCTTCTCCGATTGGTCGAACGTTATCGCGTTTGGGACCGACAACGTTGATATCGGCGGAAATCCCGCCGTAACAGGCGCGCCGACTGCCGATACGAACGCGCCCGAAACCAAGCCCGAGGAAAAGAAGGAATGCTCCATCTGCCATTTCTGCCCGCAGCCCCTCGGCCTTTGCATCTTTATATGGCTTGCGATAATCCTTATCATCATAATCATTATCGTCATCCTTTTGAAGAAGAAAAAGAACGGCAATAAGTAAGATCGGCTCCCGCGGAAAGATACGCTTCTCGGACTATTCCATAATGCTCTTCGACCGCAAATCGGGCAGATACATAACCTCGGGTTCGATAGAGTTCTGATAAAAGTGCTTCACCTTTTGTTTTTCGATCCGGGCTCCGCTTCACGCGGGATCCGGATTATTTATCGCGCCGCTCGTCACACTATATGGAACCTTTCTTCCTATGATAAATAAGCACTATTGCATTTGGGGGCGTCTTATGGTATAATTAATTGATTTAGTATGCGCTTTAATTTAAGGCGCTTTTCGGAGGCAAAATGCTCGTAATCGGCGTCCGTCTTTATTCATACCGCAGTTATGATCGGCTTCGTTTTGAACCGACCGAGAAGCTCAACGTCATCATCGGTGAAAATGCCGCGGGGAAAACGAATATCCTCGAGGCGATCTACCTTTGCGCGATCGGCCGCAGCTTCCGCACGAGGAAGGACAACGAGCTTATAAATATGGACGCAAACGGCGCCTACGTCGGGCTGGACGTGATAAGCCGCGGCAGCCGCCGCAAAATAGAGTTCAAATTCGCGCGAAACGCGGGCAAGCAGGTCCTGATCGACGGCGAGCCGATACGGCGCATGGGCGAACTTATGGGCGTTTTAAACGCGGTGCTGTTCTCCCCCGAGGATCTGTCGCTCGTCAAGAATTCGCCGGAGGAGCGGCGGCGCTTCATGGATATGGAGCTTTGCCAGCTCCGACCCGCGTTCTTCTATAAGCTTCAGCAGTACAACGCCGCTTTGAAGCAGCGCGGTGCGCTCCTCAAGAATGCGCTCGCCATCGGCATCGCGCCCGACCCCATCCAGCTCGATATGTGGGACGACAGGCTGACCGAGCTCGGAGGCGACATAATGCTCGTTCGCCGCGAGTTCATGGATGAGCTTTCGACCCTTGCGCGGGATATAAACCGCAGGATCACGGGCGGCAGGGAGGAGCTTTTCACCTTCTATAAGCCCAACGTGGCGTTCGATGAGGATGGGCGGGGCGACGTGCGCACCGAGCTGAACAACGCGCTGAGCCGCTCAAGAAGCGAGGATATCCGCAAGGGATACACCACGAGGGGTCCGCATAGGGACGACGTGGGCATAATGCTCGACGGCAACGACGTGCGCGTGTACGGCTCACAGGGGCAGCAGAGAACGGCCGCTTTGAGCATGAAGCTAAGTGAGCTTGCGCTGATGCGCTCGGAGAAGGGCGAAGCGCCCGTGCTTCTTCTTGACGACGTTCTGAGCGAGCTCGACCAAGGCAGGCAGAGGGAGCTTCTCTCCTCCGCGTTCGACTGCCAATGCTTTTTGACCGCAACGAGCGCGGACGGGCTGAGCGAGGTTCCGAATATGACCGTGTTTGAATGCGCGGGCGGGGTTCTCACGGAGCTTAGTGAAGAGTGAATAGTGAATGATTGTGGATGAAATTCCTTCGGAATTTCTGCGAATTACGATAAAAATTCAACGATTATTCGTTTTTTGATAAAAAAAGAGTAAAAAAAGAGGATCGAATTTCAATGGAAGAGATCAAAAACACCGAAAACATCGAGATCACCGAGGCCGACGCCGGCGCGAATTACGACGCTTCGCAGATACAGGTGCTCGAGGGTCTTGAGGCGGTTCGCCGCCGCCCCGGTATGTATATCGGCTCCACCGATTCGAGGGGTCTGCACCACCTTGTTTACGAGATAGTGGACAACGCGATCGACGAAGCCATGGCGGGCTACTGCACGCATATCTACGTTACCGTTCATGCCGACAACTCCATAACCGTTGTCGACAACGGCCGCGGCATCCCCGTTGACATCCATCAAAAAACGGGCAAATCCGCGCTCGAGGTGGCGCTCACCATGCTCCACGCGGGCGGCAAATTCGGCGGAAGCGGCTACAAGGTCTCCGGCGGTCTGCACGGCGTTGGCCTTTCGGTCGTAAACGCGCTCTCGGTGAAACTCTACGCCGAGGTCAAAAAGGAGGGCAAGGTGTATCGCCAGACCTGCTCGCGCGGCATCAAGACCAGCGAGGTCGAGGTCGTGGGCACCTGCGACCCCGCCGAGCACGGCACGACCATCCACTTCATGCCCGACGACACCATTTTCGACGTGGTCGATTATGAATACGACGTGGTCGTGCGAAGGCTTCGCGAGCTCGCGTTCCTCAACGGCGGCGTTACCATCGTTGTGACCGACGAGCGCGGCGCGGAGGCGGGCAAGGAGTACGCCCACCGCGACACCTTCCATTTCGAGGGCGGCATCATCGAATACGTTCGCTACATCAATAAAAATAAAGAGATGCTTCACGAGGAGCCCATCTATATCAGCGCGAGCAAATCGGATGAACCGCTCGAAACGGCAACCGTCGAGGTCGCGCTCCAGTATAACGACGGCTACAATGAAAACGTGTTCACCTATGCAAACAATATCAACACCATCGAGGGCGGCAGCCATCTTGCGGGCTTCCGTTCGGCGATGACCCGCGTCGTCAACGACTACGCGAGGAAATTCAGAATACTTAAAGAGAGCGACGCGAACCTGACGGGCGAGGATATCCGCGAGGGTCTTTCCGCGATAATCAGCGTTAAGCTCACCGAGCCCCAGTTCGAGGGTCAGACCAAGACAAAGCTCGGCAACGCCTATATCCGCTCGATAGTTGACAGCGCGGTGGCGGACGGCCTCAACACCTATCTTGAGGAGCACCCCGCTCAGGCGAAGCTCATCCTCGATAAATGCCTCAGTGCCAGCCGTGCCCGCGAGGCCGCGCGCAAGGCGAGGGAGCTTACAAGGCGCAAGTCGGTGCTCGATTCGGCGGCGCTTCCCGGCAAGCTTGCCGACTGCTCCGAGAAGGATCCCGAGAAATGCGAGCTGTTCATCGTTGAGGGCGACTCCGCAGGCGGCTCCGCAAAGGAAGGGCGCGACAGGCATTTTCAGGCGATACTGCCCCTTCGCGGCAAGATTTTGAACGTTGAAAAAACGCGCCTTGACAAGATTCTCGGCAACGCCGAGATCAAGTGCATGATAACCGCCTTCGGCGCGGGCATGGACGCGGATTTCGATGAATCCAAGCTCCGCTACCACAAGATAATCTGCATGACCGATGCGGACGTGGACGGCAGCCATATCAGGACACTGCTTCTGACCTTCTTCTACCGCCATATGCGCCCGATGATCGAGAAGGGCTACGTGTACATCGCCCAGCCCCCGCTCTACCTGATAAAGAAGCAGAATTTCGAGAAATACGTTTATTCCGACGAGGAATTGAACCGCACTCTCGATGAGATAGGCCGCGACCGCATAACGGTACAGCGCTACAAAGGTCTTGGCGAGATGAACCCCGAACAGCTTTGGGACACGACCATGGATCCCGACAAGCGCATCATGCTTCAGGTCACGATGGACGACGCCGTGCTTGCGGACGAGACCTTCACCCTGCTGATGGGCGACAGGGTCGAGCCGAGAAGGGAATTCATCGAAAGAAACAGCAAGCTCGTTTCCGATCTTGACGTATAAACTACTCCGAGGTTTTTATAAATGGACGAGAAAAAGAAAAACAATTACGAAATGCTCGGCACCAACGAGCTGCCGACCGATATTGAGGGCGGAAGAATACTGCCGATCAACCTCGTTGGCGAGATGAAAAAGAGCTTCATCTCGTATGCGATGGCGGTCATCATCAGCCGCGCTCTGCCCGACGTGCGCGACGGCTTGAAGCCCGTTCACAGGCGCATACTCTACTCCATGGACGAGCTCTCCATGCAGCCCGACAAGCCCTTCCGCAAATGCGCGCGCCTTGTTGGCGACGTTTTGGGTAAATACCATCCGCATGGCGATACGGCGGTTTACGATGCAACGGTGCGCCTTGCGCAGCCCTTCTCCACGCGCTATCCGCTCGTTGAAGGCCACGGCAACTTCGGCTCGATCGACGGCGATCCCGCAGCGGCGATGAGGTACACCGAGGCGAGAATGAGCAAGCTTACGCTCGACATGCTCTCCGACCTCGATAAAAATACCGTCGATTTCTATCCGAACTTCGATGAAACCTTGATGCAGCCATCCGTGCTCCCCGCAAGGTATCCGAACCTGCTTGTAAACGGTTCAAATGGCATCGCGGTCGGTATGGCGACGAATATCCCGCCGCATAATCTCGGCGAGACCATCGACGCTTTCGTGGCGATGATCGACAATCCGGACATCACCATCGACGAGCTGATGAACTACATCCCCGGCCCCGATTTCCCCACGGGCGGCGTTATCATGGGCGACGTTGGCATTCGCCACGCCTATTTCACGGGCAGAGGGCGCATCCTCGTTCGTGCAAAATCTGAAATCGAGCAGTACAAGGCCGACCGTTCGCGCATCATCATCACCGAGATCCCCTATCAGGTCAATAAGGCCAAGCTCGTTGAGAAGATCGCCGAGCTCGTGCATGAGAAAAAGGTCGAGGGCATCAGCGACCTTCGCGACGAGAGCTCACGCGCGGGTATGCGTATAGTTATAGAGCTGAAGAAGGACGTGAACGCAAACGTAGTCCTCAACAACCTCTATAAGCACACCCAGCTTCAGGACACCTTCGGCGTTATCATGATCGCGCTTGTGGACGGCGAGCCCAAGGTTCTGAACCTGCGCGAGATGCTCTATCACTACCTCCAGCATCAGAAGGAGGTCGTCACAAGGCGCACCCAATATGACCTTGACAAGGCGAGAGAGCGCATCCACATCTTGGAAGGTCTTATCATCGCGCTCGACAATATAGACGAGGTAATCGCGATCATCAAATCCAGCGCAAACGGTCCCGAAGCGAAGGAACGCCTGATGGCGCGCTTCGGCTTCTCCGAGAAGCAGGCGCAGGCGATACTCGACATGCGTTTGCAGCGCCTCACCGGTCTTGAGCGCGAAAAGCTCGAAGCCGAATACAACGAGCTTAAAGTGACCATCGAATACCTCGAGAGCATCCTTGCAAACGAAAGCAAGCTCCTCGGCGTTATCCGCGACGAAGTGCTTGAGATTCGCCGCAGGTTTGCGGACGAGCGGCGCACCGAGATAACGCAGGTCATCGAGGATATCGATATGGACGACATCATTCAGGAGGAGGATATGGTCGTCACCTGCACGCACCACGGCTATATCAAGCGCATTCAGGAGGCCACCTACCGCACCCAGAGGCGCGGCGGCGTGGGCGTGAGCGCGGGCGCAACGAGGGACGAGGATTTCCTTGAAAATATCTTCGTTACCTCCACGCATTCCTACATAATGTTCTTCACCAACAAGGGCAGGGCGTTCCGAATCAAGTGCTACTCCATTCCGGAGGCGGGAAGAACCGCGAAGGGCACGCCGATAGTGAACCTTTTGCAGCTCCAGACGGGTGAGAAGGTCACCGCTGCATTCCCGATAGGCAAGGATACGGACGAGGGCTATCTTGTGCTCTGCACGCGCAACGGCATCATCAAGAAAACGCCGCTCTCCGATTTCGCCAATATCCGCAAGGGCGGCATAATCGCGCAGGGCCTCAAGGAGGGCGACGAGCTGATAAGCGTTGAACGCTCCACCGGCGAGGACGAATTCATCATCGGCACCCGCGAGGGCAAGTCGATCCGCTTCAGCGAATCGGACGTTCGCGCAATGGGCAGAGCCGCGGCGGGCGTTCGCGCGATCAAGCTGCTTGACGGCGACGCGGTCGTGGATATGAGCAAGGTAAAGAGCGGTCAGTACGTTGTTGCCATCACCGAAAACGGCATGGGCAAGCGCACCGATGAGGAAGCCTACCGCAGCCAAGGGCGCGCGGGCAAGGGCATAATAGCCATGAACATTACCGAAAAGACCGGCAAGCTTGTTTGCCTCAAGGTGGCGAACGGCAACGAGGATCTTATGCTGATCCGCGACGACGGCATAGTTATAAGAACCCCCCTCTCCACCCTCTCCGTTATTTCAAGAAACACGCAGGGCGTTCGCCTTATGCGCATAGACGGCGACCACCGCGTTGCAAGCGTTGCGCTCGCGCCGCATAATGATGACGAGCCGAGCGAGAACGCGGAAAATACCGAGATCGTTGAAGGCGCGGAGATCGTTGAAGGAGCGGAGAACGCACCCAACGAGGCTCCCGAGACCGATGCCGCCGAGAACAGTGGAAACGGCGAGGAGTAAGAGATTAAATAAATCCATATCAATAACCACCGGCTGATAAACAACCGGTGGTTTTGATTTATCCTTGCGGGGTGAATTTAAGCTTTACTATAAAATCAGCTGACTTTCCGCTGTAACGTCCGCCGTTTTCGGTAACCGAAAGATTCATTTCGATGGTGAAGCCGTTTGCGACATCGCTTTCTGTAACGGTATAACTCATGGTTTTTTCGCCAACGCCGCGATTGCTTCATCGCTGCTTGCTGCTGCTTCAGTGTTCTGCGGGATGCTACTGTTCAAATCCTCAGCAACATCATCCGCAGCTTTTGTTTAAGCTCAGGCAAAAGCGCAAGCAGAATAAAAATCAACCATGCCGCAGCTATAACTCCGTATTTGAGCGCAGGCTTCATATCCTTTTTTCGCAGCATCAGGATAGTGACGGGTACCGGAAAAATAAAGATCCAGCCCAACACCCACGGCCAAGTTTTTGACCTGTTATTGGAAGCGTTTTCGTTAGTATACCATGTAAAACCGCAATCATTGCAAATGCCAACAGTATTGCGCACAACGGAAGTGCCTTTTTTGCCCTTGAGCTCAGCCTGTTTTTCTCGATTGAACATAATATTGCTGCTGCCGCACTTCGGGCAGCCCTGTTTATTGAGCCGCTCCTGCTCCTTTTGCATTTCGTATGAGATTTGAGAGCCGCAGAATTCGCAGAATTTTGCACCCGTACCGATTTCTGCACCGCAATTCTTACATTTCATTCTAAAACTCCTCCGTTCTTAATTATCGATACTGCAACTGAAAAACACTCGTCAAGTTTGCCGTTGCTGCAATTACCGAGTTTTCTCGGTTGCTTGTCGCACAAGCATTCATGCGTTAATGAATTATACAATTATAATTTAATATTGTCAAGTTAATTAAATTATAATTGTTTAACATTCGCCGGAAACAACTATAATATTTTAAGAGGTGATGTGCTTTTGAGTAAAGATAATCTGCTTTTTGATCTTGGCAACCGCATATATGAGCGGCGCAGGGAGCTGAATATGACGCAGAAAGAGCTTGCCGAGGCGGTGGAGCTCAGCATCCAATCGATTTCGAGCATAGAGCTCGGCAAGAAGGCGGTGCGCCCCGAAAACCTCGTTAATATCTGCCGTACGCTCGATGTTTCCGCGGATTATCTGCTCTTTGGCAAGCGCAGCGAAAAGCAGCTTGAGCCAGTCGCCGAAATGATTTCGCGGCTTGGAAGCGATGACCTTGAGCTTCTCAAAACTATCATCAAAAGAATTAGCACATAATAAAAAACGGCTTGAAGTTGCCGTTTTTTATTTTATCCGATTATGCAAAATGCACCTCATTTCAGCTTCATTTTAAACAGCCCGTGCCGATTGCAGTAGTAAAGGATGTATTTCGTTCTTCCCGTTTTGAACCGAGCTTCGGCGGGTCCCTCGGGGTAGAGCTTTTTAAGCTCCATGCCGTCGTCCCGCAGAGCGGCGATGAACGAGATACTATGCGTTTTGCTCATCTCGTGTTCAAGAGAAACGTAATATTCATCCTCCACGCGCTCGATGAGCGCCGTGTGCGCCTCGTCCGCCTCCTCGGCTTCAAGCGCGGGAAGGGTCAGCCCGCAGCAGCTTATGACCGCTTCGCCCGCCCCGAAAACGATATTTCCGCATATCGGGCAAACGAAAAGCTTAGAGCGAAGCATATTGAATGCGCGGTTCGTATTCACAACGCCCCTACCCGCGAAGAGCTCTATCACCGAAACGCCGAGCGCGGCGGCGAGCGGCTCAACGAGCGAGATATCGGGATAGCCGCGCCCCGTTTCCCATTTGCTGACCGCCTTATCGCCAACCCTCAGCTTTTCGGCAAGCTCCGCCTGCGTCATGCCCCGCTCCTCGCGAAGGCGCTTTATCATCGCGCCGGTGATATAACTATCCATGGTTTTTACCTCCTTATGCGCCGATGATACCGCAGGCACCGTGAAAAATCAACCTACGCTCGGTAGAGTTCAGTAATCGAAGATATGCCCGTTCACGTTTACGGTCGTCTTGAGCTTTTCGCCCTCAAAGGGCTTTCGTATCTCAATAAGGTTCAAAACGGTGTAGCCCTTCGACTTTAAAAAGGCGATTATGCCCTCGTTGTTCGGATGCACCCAGTTGAAGGCCGTGTCGTTTCCGAGGCTTTCGGAAAACTTCTCCGCCCTATCGAAGAGAAGCGAGGCGACGCCCAGTCTGCGATACTCTTCGCGCACGAAAAGATGCTCCACCCACACCACGCCGCCATCCACGCGGCAGGCGGCGTAGCCGAGAAGCTCCTCCCCCTTCACCGCCGCGAAAACGGGATAGCCCGATTGCAAAAACTCAAGGAATTCCTCCCTGCCCGCCTCGACATTTGGAGCGATGGTTTCGCCCCTATAAGAGCGAAGCACGCGGCGAAACTCCGCGATAAGCGCGGCGATCCCGTCCGCCATGCCCGCATCCGCTTCGATTATCCGCGGTTCGTCCTCGCGAGCAATGCGAAGCGAATAGACGCGCGACGGGTTGCCGTCGATGTCGTCGAGCATCTCCCTGAATTCAAAGCCGTAGCGCTCATACAGACCCGAATGATTTGTTGAAAGGAAAACCTCGTTCACGCCGCGCGATGCGCAAAGCCTTTTGACCTCGTTGAATAAAAGCCCGATGCGACCCTTCCCCCTTTGCTCCGGGAAGGTGTACACGAAGCCTATCCACGGCGTAAGCTCCGTCGGCTGAATATCGTCGTATTTGGAGAAGGTGCAGTAGGATATGAGCTCGTCGCCCTCCGTCAGAAGCAGCACGGTCGAGCCTTCGCCGAGGGTCTCATAAAAGCTTCCGTTTTCGATAATGTGCGCCAAGAAGAGCCCCGCTCTCCAATCGCTTTTCTCTATAAGCTCGAGCCAATGCCCGCTGTTTTTCGTCTCGAAAAAATCAAGTATCCTCATGGATTTTTCCCTATTTTATTGTAATTTTAGTTTACTTTTTCTTTTCCCGCTCCTCGCGCTTCTTTCTGCGCTTTTCGCGGTTCTTCTTCTCGCTGTCAAATATTTCCACTGCGGCGTCGGTCAGCTCGGTGCCCCATCTCGAGCCGCCGCCGTTTATCTTTTTCTCCGCCCAGGGGCAGAGGTTCAAAACGTCGTCGTCGAGCATGACAGAATAGGGCGGGCCGCAGCGGTCGTTGACGTCCATATAAAGATGCCTGCCCGAATGGATGAGCCTTGCGGATTCACTCGCGCCTATCGTATCGTCGTCAACTTGACTGAAAATCGCGGAGTTTATCTCAAAAATATCGAAGCAGCCCATTCCCCATGTCGCGGCGGTGTAGAGATTGCGCTCCTCATCGTAAAAGGCTTCCCAGCCCATGCCTTCCTTCTTTTTCATATCACACCTCGCTATGCTTTTTTAGCATCGTTCGTTCCTTCGCTTTCAGTTATTTCTCAGGTTCGTTTTTCCAATGAATAAATCGTATCATAAACCCGAGCAATAATCAATACCGCGCTTATGCGGATGCGCACTTTAGCGTATTTTTTCCGTTTATATGGCAGTTTTGCGTAAAAGTTTAAAATATCGCTGTTGACATACGGCTTTATTTAGTTTAATATTTAGGTGACGGTTTTTGCGGCCTCCTCATCTAAGCCGCCGCCGTTCATCATTCAAGCTATGCATCGGAGGGGAACTATGTCCGATTTCATCATCACTTGCGGTTCGCCCGCGGACCTTACAAAGGAGCATTTCAATCGGATCGGCGTTGAGTATATCTGCTTCCACTACACGATCGGCGGCAAGAGCTATCCCGACGACCTCGGCGAGAGCATGCCACTCAATAGATTCTATAAAATGATGGAGGAAGGCGCGGACACATCGACCTCCCAGGTCAATATCGACGGCTTCGTTGAGTTTTTCTCAAAGTTCTTGGAGGGCGGAAAGGACGTTCTCCATCTCGAGCTCTCGAGCGGCCTCTCGGGCTCATACGGCTCATCCTGCGCCGCCGCCGAAGCGCTGCGCAAAAAGTTTCCCGAAAGGAAGATCTTCGTTGTGGATTCCCTCGGCGCATCCTCGGGCTACGGGCTTTTCGTGCACACGCTCGCCAAGCTGCGCGATGAAGGCAAAACCATTGAAGATGTCTACGAATGGGCGCAGGCAAACCGCCTTAAAATGCACCATTGGTTCTTCTCCACCGACCTTAAATACTACGTTCGCGGCGGAAGGGTCTCCAAGACCGCGGGCTTTGTCGGCAATCTTCTGAGCATCTGCCCGATGCTGAATATGGACTACACGGGCAGACTCATCCCCCGCGCAAAGATCCGCACCAAGAAACGCGCCATCCTTGACATCGTTGATCGAATGGAAAAGCATGCGCAGGGCGGTCTCGACTACTGCGGCGAATGCTTTATCAGCCATTCTGCCTGCCTTGAGGACGCGATGGAGGTAAAGCGGCTCGTTGAGGAGCGCTTTAAAAAGCTCGACGGCCCCGTACTCATAAACGATATCGGCACCACCATCGGCGCGCACAGCGGCCCCGGCACCGTGGCGCTGTTCTTCTGGGGCGACGAGAGGATGGACTGATTCGGATTGGTTAATAGTGAATAGTTGATGTGGAAATCCCTGCGGGATTTCATCATAAGTTATCGGTTGTTCTTATAGCTGCAAAACGAGCCGCGCTTTTATTCGGCGGCAAAAGAGAGGGAAAAATGAGCTTAAAAACCTGCAAACTGCTTCAAACCATCGCCGTATGCCTTTTCGCGCTTGCGTTTTTGCTCGTGCTTTTGAGCGTTCCGCTTAAAAACACGCTGATTCGGCTCGTCTATCCGCGCGAAATGCTATCCACTCTCGATGAAAGCATATTCCGCGTCAGCGTGTTTCCAACGATAAGCTTCATCGCGGTGCTGATCTGTCTCGGCATCTCCGTCGTCCATCTGACCGTGCTGAAGACATCGGTGAAAAAATACGTCCTCGCATCGGTCATCTTCTGCTCCGTCGTGTTCTTCCTGCATCGGGTGTTCACCCCCGCCATCAACGATTATTTCACGAATCGCGCGATTTTGCGCAGCGGGGAGGATGATTTAGGCTATTACAATGCGTACGCTTTACTTGAAAATGCGCTGTACAACATCCTACCCTGCCTCACCGCCGCGGGAAGCATACTCATGTTTCTCTCCTTCGGCGGAAGCATAGGCAAGGGCGCGGATGAAGCGAAGTCCGAAGAGGAGAGCGATAAAGAAGGCGACGATGCGCAGAACGCACTTCCCGCTATTTTGGAGGCCTCCGCGCAGAGGCCGAGCGAGAACAAGACCATCACCCTTGCGGGGCTTGATGAGCCCGAGACTGCCGAGCCGATCGACCCCGCCGCGTACCACGCCGCCTTTAAAAGGCCAAGCGGATCCGAGTCCGAAAGGAGCGATCTCCCGCCCGCCGACGATCCCGAGGCATACCGCAGGGCGTTCCAAAGGCCGAAGAACGACGAATAATTCAAAGCAAAATCGCAAAAACAGCTTGAGCGCTTGCCCAAACTGTTTGTTTATTGTCATTTCTATCCACTTCGCGCTTTAATCAACTCCGCAAAAGCTCCTTGACCCGCACCGCCGAGGCGATATTCAGCTCGCACTTGGTTTCCATTCTATGATCCATGCAGGCGCTTCGCACGGTCTCGCGCGGCATATACGCGCCGTCCGCCTCAAGAAGCATCATCACGGCGTGGATGAATTCTTCCGGCTCCATATCTGGAAGCTCGGCGGTTATCTCAAAGAAGCTCGGCATCACGGGCACCGCGCTCGCCGCCGCAACGAGCACATTCATCGGGAGCATCGGCTCGCAGATCCCGCTGAGCGAAGCGGGGTTCAGATCGTCCATCAAAAGCATGAATTTCAGGGGCTGAACCCGCAGTTCCTCTAAAAGAGCGAGCAGCTCCGAGCCCTTTATATAGCTCGGCACGAACACCGTGTGCAGCTTCGGCAGCTCGTCCATAAGTTCGAGCATGAGCGTTGTCTTGCCGCTCCCCTGCCTTCCGCAAAGGAGCATCGGCTTCGCGCTCTCGCCCTCGAGGAAGGCGCTCGCGTTTGCGCGAAGCATATCAAACTCGGTTTCCGCAAAACCGACGAAGCTCCCCGCGCGAAGCTCGGGCAGGGGCGTGAGCTCTCCGCCAAAGTAAAAATGCCTGTATTGAAGGAATTTTCCGCAACCGTTTCGGCAGAAAAAGCTCCAAAGCTCCTCGGTGAGCGCGCCCCAATCCTCCTCATCGAGGAAGCGCCTGTACATATCCTCAAGCTCGTTGTCCGCGCAGTAGGCGTCCCTAAGCTCGAATTCGCCGTAGTACCAACAGCTCTCTATCGGCGCGAATCGGTTTCTCTGCGCCGAATTAGGCTCGCGCCCGAAGGATGGCCCGCTTCCGCCCGACCATGCCGCCGAGGCAAATTTTGAGGCGCTGTCGGGCGAGGGTCTCGCCGCCGCGGCCTCCGCGATGAGCTTATACATGGTTTCCTCGTCCAGCTCGGATATCACCTTCAGCGCGTTCAAATCGCGCCGCATCGCGAGCATCAGCGCCTCGTCGCGCCTGCCCGAAGCGGCCGATTTTGAAAAGGCGTTTTCCTTTACAAGGACCGTATGCAGAAGAAAATCGAGCATCATATCGCCCGTTACGCGCCTTGCGCCGCAGTTGATAAGGTTCCTAGTAAGCCCCGCCGCTTCAGTATACAGCTCTTCCGTCGAGGCGTTTTTCAGCCAATTCGCAAAGGTTTCAATACTGCGGAAAACACATTCGTCGGGCTCCGAATACTGCGCCCGGTCTCTAAAAAGGCTCAGAAAACCCACCGCCGAGCCGAGCCTGTCCGCCGCCATCTCGACCCTTTCAAGCCTGCTGCTCATCTTTCCTCCATCCGCGCCAAGTTATGCGCTGTTTTTATCACAAACAGTATATCACAATTCCATATATCGGGCAATACAAAAAGCCGCGTTTTGCGCCGCTTTTCGCGCTTTTGCCGCCGTTTATATTGACTTTACGGCGCAAAAAATGTAAAATCAATCCGTTCGGACGATTCTGTAAACCGCCCGGAAAAACGAACAAGGCGCGGCGGCCTCCGCTTTCGCGCCGCACGGAGCAAGCTATGAAATTCATCCCGCTTTTCAGCGGTTCATCGGGCAATTCATCCTATCTTGAAGTTGGGGACTCCCGCCTTTTAATCGACGCGGGCATGACGGGCAAGGCGATAACCGAGGCGCTTTGCCGCATCATGGTTTCCCCCGAAAGGCTGAACGGCATCCTTGTGACGCACGACCATATCGACCACACGCGCGGCGTGGGCATCCTTTCAAGGAAGTACGGCCTGCCCGTTTACGCAAACGCCGGAACGCTCAAGGCCATGGAGCCGATCACGAAGGAGCTTCCGTATTCAAGCACCCGCCTGTTTCAAACGGACGAGGATTTCTATATCGGCAGCGTAAATATTTTCCCTTTCAAAACGCCGCATGATGCCGCCGAATCGGTGGGCTTCGTTTTCACCTCCGGCGAAAAAAAGCTGACCTATATGACCGATATAGGCTGTATGCGCGAGAATATGCTCAATAAAGCGGCGGGCTCGAATCTTGTTTTCATCGAGGCGAATCACGATATAGAGATGCTCAAGCGCGGCCCATACCCCTACCCGCTCAAGCAACGCATCCTCTCCGATCACGGGCATCTTTCCAATGAAAACTGCGGCAGGGCGCTTATTCGGCTCTATGAAACCGGCGTGCGCTTCGCGGTGCTCGGCCATCTTTCCAAGGAAAACAACACCGAGTACGAGGCGTACAACACGGTTTCGCGCGTGCTCGAGGAAGCGAATATCCACGATATGCGGCTCGTCATCGCAAAGCGCGACGAGATAACCGGCATTTTCGAGCTGTAATACCGTTTTTAGAGGTGCAAAATGAAGCTTCGCATAATCTGCGTCGGCAAACTAAAGGAAAAATTCTATACGGACGCGGTGAACGATTTCAAAAAGCGGCTTTCGCGCTTCGCGGAGGTCGAGATAGTCGAGCTTGCGGACGAAAAAGCGCCCGAAAAGCTCAGCGATGCGGAGCTCGAGCAAGTAAAGCTCGCCGAGGGGCGGCGCATCCTTGCAAAGATAGCGGACGGCGAGACCGTCGTTGCGCTCGATATCAAGGGAATTCAGCTCAGCTCACCCGAGCTTGCGGAAAGAATAAACGCCTATATGCTCGAGGGCAAAAGCCGCATCGCGTTCATAATCGGCGGCTCAAACGGGCTTTCCCCCGAGGTGCTCTCCCGCGCCGATCTCAAGCTCAGCTTCTCCAAGCTGACCTTTTCGCACCAAGTTTTCAGGATAATGCTCGTTGAACAGCTCTATCGCGCGTTCAAGATAATCAACAACGAACCCTATCATAAATGATTTAGTGAATAATTAATAGTGAATAGTTGCGGTAGAAATTCCTGCGGAATTTCATCATTTTAATGAGTATGAGTGAGAAGGAAGCTGCGGCGCTTGAGGCGCTCGATAAACTGAATATCCCGTACGTAAGGCTCGAGCATCCGCCCTGCGCGAGCATGGAGGAATGCGCCGCCATCGTTTCGCCGTCGGGAGCGAAGCATTGCAAGAACCTGTTCTTAACGAACAAGCGCGGCACGGAGTTCTATCTGCTTCTGCTCCACAGCGAAAAACGCTTTGTAACGAGCGAGGTCAGCAGGCTTCTCGGCTCAACGCGCCTGAGCTTTGCAAGCGATCAAAAGCTCGAGGAGCTGCTCGGCCTCTCCCCGGGCTCCATCTCCGTAACAGGTCTTATAAACGACACGGAAAGAAGAGTGCATCCCGTTATCGACGCCGATATCCTTAAAGATGAAAAAATGCTCATCCATCCGAGCGTCAACACCGCCTCGCTCGAGGTGGACACGAAGGCAGTGAAGGCGCTTGTCGAGGGGCTCGGGTATCGGGTGAGGGTGATATACGGGGATGAGGAATAGTGAAGAGTGAATAGCGAATAATGAATAGTTGTGGTTGAAATTCCTGCGGAATTTCGATGAAAAATGGAAAACACGAGCAAGCCTTCTCCTTGAGGAGAAGGGGGACCGCTTGCGGTGGATGAGGTGGAAACCTCATAAACGCCGCGCACGGCGTTTTATCCGATTTGATTCACCTATCCGATTTTCAGACGGTGCTGTTTTGATAGTTCCGTTATGAAACAACGAAAAGAGGAAAACGCCCCTCCGGCGACGAGAATCAGATTCAAATCCCTTACGGGATTTGTGCAGGAGTCCACCTCATCCGTCTTCGCGGCGCTCCCCGCCGCCTCAGCCACCTTCTCCTCAAGGAGAAGGCATAAGTGAAATCCCGCCCGAGGGCGGCATTTCCACCTAAATCGCCGCAGGCGATTTCACCCGCGATGCGGATTTCACCTGCGGCGGCAGATTTCACTCGGCGAAGCCGAATTTCATTGCGTTCAAGCCAGTCCCATCGCCACGCGCAGAATCATTATCGCGTCCGCGATCGTGATAGAGCCGTTGCCGTCCATATCGGCGTTGCCGGTATTGAGGCCGCTGCCGTCCGCAAGCCCCATCGCAAGGCGCAGCGTGGTTATAGCGTCCGCAACGGAAACCGAGCCGTTGCCGTCCACGTCGCCGGGAAGGGCAGCTCCGCCGGAGAAGCGGGCGATAACGGTGCCGGTTAAGTCAGTCGGTACTCCATAAAACTCGTAAACGTATGCTTCAAAATCATCATCCCATTCGCCTGCCGATATAAGCTCTCCGCTTTCATCATAGAAGCCTTCAAAGCTCGCGCCGTTTGTGGGATAAGCATACAGGGTTCCTTCATCCCAAATCCAATCATAGTAGTATCCAATTAATCCATCGCCCTCTGCAAGTATGGTATCGTATGCTAAATCAGGATTATTGCTCAGATCCAGCTCGCTGAGGTTGTTGTAGGAGCAGGATAGCTCCACAAGCGCGGTGCAGCCGCTTACGTCCAGCTCGCTGAGGTTGTTGTAGGAGCAGGATAGCTCCTCAAGCGCGGTGCAGCCGCTTACGTCCAGCTCGCTGAGGTTGTTGTAGGAGCAGTACAGCTTCTCAAGCGCGGTGTTGTTCGTTACGTCCAGCTCGCTGAGGTTGTTGTAGGAGCAGGATAGCTTCTCA
>JAFZJT010000151.1 GCA_017553815.1 Clostridia bacterium | reverse complement strand
ATATCCCGATCAGAACAGCAGGCGCGGCAGAGTCGGAGATAGGATCGCACACACCCTAACCACAAGCGCGGTGCAGGGCTGTTTCTTTATCGACATGAACCCCGATCCGAAGATCACCGACCTTGCGCGGTGCATAACCGCAAGGCATGATTCCGGCATTGGCAAACGCAAGGGCGAACACTCCGGCATACTCGTTGAGGATGCTCCGAGAGCGATACTGACGCCGGATAAGCCCGAGGTTCGCTGGAACGGAAGGCGGTATTCAACAAGATCAGACACGCCTCCGTTGACGCGCGTTACGGGCTCCAGCAGGGAAAGGATGTTCTTTCGGCTGCCCTCAGTCTGCGCCTTGGAATTGAGCCAAATGCCTATGTTGTGGATGTAATACTCGTTTCCGTCGGATTCGATGACCTTTTTTGCAAGCTCCGCCGAGCCGTAGATGCGGAACACGGAGAGCATGGCATCATCGTCAAGGATATACATTCCGCTTGCGGTATAGGGATCGTAAAAGCCGAACACATCCGCAGGAACGATACCCGCGACTACGACCTCGGTGCCCGGGGCATCCTTTACACGGCTCGCGGTGTTCACCGTTTCACCGCTCTCAAAGGACGCGCCGAGCGATGCCCAGAGCTCCTCATGGGAGGCGGCGAATTCGCTTTGTGAAACGTATTCCGAGCGCGAAGGGATGGAAGCGGGATCAACGCTGTAGCCAAAACGGTCCACCACAACGACGATCTGCTCGCCGCGCAGGAAAGCTTCGTAATCCGCAGCGGCGGGATCAAGGTATTTTTTCGCAGCCTTCCACAGCTCCGAAGGCTCCGAAAGGTAATGGTATTTATAGAAGGTCGATTCCATTGTGCTGCGGAACTTATCGAGCCTTTTTCCCGAATACACAAGCTTTTTATCGGCATAAATAGGAGAATGGATCGCGATCTCAACAAGTGCGTTTACAAAGGCGTCCGCCTCCTTGTTCTCCCAGCTCATGGCACGGCTTGAATCGAAGGTATCCGCCGTGAGGCGCTCTATACCGGGATCCTCCGTGAGCTTTTCAAGCACGGATGAGGGTATAACATATTCGTCATCGCGACCGATGGAGTGCATTACGCAGTTGACGTAATCATAATCCGCGATCACAACTCTGCCTTTTTCAATGATGGATTTCTGCTGGGCATCGACCGTGCATTCAACGACGTTGCCTCCGCCGGATGTAACCGCATACATATCGACCACTTCATTTTTGTATTTAATGTAATCCCTAATGGAATTATAGACGTTCGTTGCCGAAAAAGCGATCAGAGCGGCAAGGATGACGCTTGCAGCACTCACGAGGAAGGTGTTTATGGAATGAGCGCGCCCGTCGCGAACAAGAGTTTCGCCGAGCCCGAGATAGGGCTTGCATTTTAAGCTGCCTTTCTTCGATCGGCGGGCGAAGGCTTTTTTCGCCCCGGCGGATAGCTCCTGCTTCTTTTCGTGCAACCCTCTGCCCGAGAAGAGCAGAAGCGCGGCGATGAGCGCGGCAAGAAGCATAACTATCACCGCGGCGAGGATGATAAGCGCCGTTCTTGGCAGGAAGGCGGACAGCATATCGTATCCCGTGGTGCGTGAAATTATCAGCGCGGCGATAAAGGCGGCTGCATAAGCGGCGAGAATGCCGAGCGACGACGGCGGCAGCACGACGGAGAAATACTCTTCGGCGGCCATTGTGCGCACGATCCCCATGGAGGCGCCGAGCTCGCGGACTCTCAAATAGTATTTTCTGCGCTTTATTAGACTATGATGAGGCGAAATAGGCGATCGCCGCTGCGCCTGCGGCGGTGAGCAGCACGGAAACGCCGCGGAACATATTTACGCTGCCCCAGAGCGGCGCGTCATACGCTCGAAAGTTCAGGCTTCTGAGTATCGGATGCTCCGGATCCGAGCTGTTTAGCAGCAGGGGGCGGATATCGTCGATCTGCTTGGAGGGATACTCCCAGATCGGATCGGAAACGTATTCGCTCTTCAAATAATAAACGTTCAGCTCGGCGCGGGGCATCCAAATGGAATCGTATTCCTCACGCGATATCAATGCGCCGGGGAAAATATCGGTTCCCCATCGCATATTATAGCTTTCAAGCACGCCAACGAGCGTAAACCACCTTAGCACGAGCGAAATATCGCCATCCAAAGCGGAGAACGGAAGCAGCTCATCCGCATCCTTATAGCCCCTGTCCCCATTATCGATGCCGACGACGGTATAGAGCGCCAGCTCCTGACCGAGCTCCGGGCTGTAATGCATGCTGGTGAGCGCTCTTGACGTCAGCGCGATCTCTCCCTCCGACTGAGGGAGCCGTCCGTCCGTTATGGCGATGCGATTGCGCTCAAGAAAATCCTCCGAAGCTCATCCAAGCATCACGCCGCCCATTGCAACGTATTCGCTTTCCGGCGTGAGGGTATATACTTCCGGAGGATCATCGCGCTTTATCGACCCGGGCTCATCCGCGGAGACGATATAATAGATTTGGCTGCCGAGCAGCACCTCTCCGCCGCGCTCCAGATCCTCGTGCTCCGAGAATGCGCCGTCCGTATCGGCAAGGAACCATTCGCCGTAATAACGCAGATTATAGTTATTGAAATAACGGTCGATAAGATCCTGCGTCAGCAGCATCGCGGCAAGCAGAAAAACCGCGAAAAAGATCAGCAGCCTAAAAGCAGACAGCTCCTTTTTGCGCCGCTTCATGCTAAGTGAAATAAACTTGCGGATGTTGCTCTTCATGGAGACCTCCTGTTGGTTTTTCTATAATCATTCTCCGCGGGCGGGCAGCGCCCGCAGAATGCAGCGAGTGATTATATGGAACGGGATTTGTAGTTGATGTTATTGAGATATACCCATCCGGATGCGCCGCTGTACACCCGCATACTCACTGTCGATAAGTAAACGGTGTTGGTATCGGCCAATACATTGGATGCTAATGGCAACCTTAGCTGTCCAACGCACAAACGATCAACTATCGAGTATCCGTCAGTTTTGCCAGAGGACGAGAAGCGACTATTTGCGAACATACCATTGAGGATCACTCATGGATAATCGTTCGTCCAACGGTTTATCCTATTTATTCCTTAGGGGCAAGCTTGCCGATATAAATTCCTTCTGGAATCTGTTTTCATCAAGCTTGCGCTCATGCCTGTTTTATGTGCCATTACTGCGTTATTAGTTTTGCGTTCGAGTTTGCAAATCAATTCATAATTCATATCGAGTTGTTATTTCCGTCAGCGCAAGCAGAGTCTTTTTCATTCTTCCATTGCCAACTTAGTATCGAGCTCCTAACGAGCGACATCGTTTCCGCTTTCTATATTCTTTAGCCAGTTCACTTTCTCCAGCTTCATCGTGATTTGTTGGCTTAAGTATACTAAATGCTGCAACTATCGTCAATATCGTTAAGTGTTAAGTATAAACTTACATCAAATATTAAGCGCATAAATAGATTGTCATTACAAAGCCGATGTAAAAGCGGTACAAAAAGAACTGCACAAAGAACATTCTGCCGTATTCGACAAGTCGGTAGTAGCGTCATTGTTTTGAGAGATAGATGCAGCCTCAAATGCCCGAAGTATCCATTCTCCCGCCAAGGGGGAACTATACCTATACGCTGGCATGTGGTACCTGTCATGATGGAAGGTGAAAGTGAAGAACACAACCGAAAAGGGGGTACAGCAGAAGGAAGGAAACCGAAAAAACACTCACACAGTCTCTACGACAGAAAAGTGGGTTTTTGCGACAAGTTTGATCCAACTGATTCTATATATGTTATAGTATGGTTATCAAATCGAGGAGGTGATCAAAAATGAAGAGTGCCGGCCTATAACCATTGTCACATCCTATCTTGATGCTGTTTACGCGTTCGCACCGAATGTCTTTTCGGAAACGCCGCGTTCAGATCCAACTTAGGGTCAAAAACCCGTACAACTGTGATAGGAGTAAACATCATTTTCAAAACTTATGCAACGCAACAACAAAACGAATGGGCCCGAAAGGAGATTTCTATGAAAAAAAATACTGTTCAAAAGTCTATTGCATATATCGTCATAGCAGCGATTTTAGGCATGATTGCTTTTCCTGCTTTTGCATCGATTACAGGGTTCGTAAACATAACGAATCACGATCTTACTCTCAACAATCTTGCAAATTACAATATCATACAGTGCGAGCGTACACTTATAGTTGCTTCATCGTATGTAAAGGGAACCAGTAATCTATCGTGGTATACTTTCTCTGGGAATGCTACGCAATTAGCATATTGCAATGCTGTTACAGGTACATTAACCGTGTCGGTTAATGCGATTGCTTCAAACTATGAAACAATGGTACCAAGATCTACAACAGTAAACTTGCTCGGGCAAAAACTGTCTTCCGGAATAGTTTGTTCTGCAAATAGAAATCATAACCTCGATTTGATTGCTGCGGAAGCAGTAACGACCGTGGTTATCAGAACACCGGACGGAGATCTGATGACAACATATCAAAAAATTCTGCCTCTGCAATGAAGAATACACTCCAAATGCTTAAAAAGGTGATAACTATTACACTCGCTTTGTCGATGCTGTTATTCGCGGGTTGTTCGGTTGAAAGGCAAGATGAAACGGAAACGCCCCTGCCGAATGATGAAACGGCCGAGAAACTGTATGAGGATAATTCCGTTTGGTTCTGCCCGTATCAAGCCTCTCCGCAGTCGGATTCCCCGGCAAAGATCATCAATATTGCCACGGGCGAGGTGCTCGTTTCCTGCCCGGATCCGCTTTGCCATCACAGCGCTTCGAGCGAGACCTGTTTTTTCAATTATGCGAACGACCGAACGAAGGTCCGCGGAGCGACGTATGCGGACGGGCACATCGTTTTTGCGGCGGAAAAGCTGGGTGAAGATGGCATGAGCATGAAGCTCTATGACTATGACGTGCGGACGAGCCGAATGGACGAGATCCATGCCTTTGATTACATAGGATCAACGTTGCAGCTTTACAGCGCGGGTCGGAAGGTGTTCTTTACCTCGATCGACGGCGACGATCCCATGAACAGCCGGGTATGCCTTTATGCCTATGATACGAGCGAACGGACCGTAACACTCATCGACGATAATGCAAGATATGCGCTTTTTCCGACGGGAGTCGCCTTCTTTGACGATCACTATGTCTACGATGCGGGGTATGATCAGGATGAAGACCGTATAATCTACTGCAAGCGTTCATACGACGGGGCGAACGAAGAATGCTTCGAAGTTCTTCCCGACGGAACGCCGTTTGAGCTGTTCGGCTATCAGTTAAAGTCAAACGGTTTATTTGCAAGCACCGAAGCAGACGGCGGCGTTTATCTTTCGGATGAAAACAGATGTATTGCATGGCCGGTGGACAGCGCGACCACCAAGCCGGCGGTGCATAAGGGCAGATTCTACTTCACTACAAGAAGCTCCGAGATCACGGAGCTCGGCAAGGATCCGGCAGCGGGAACGCAGGCTCTCGGATATGCTTATTACAATGAAATCTACGTTGTTGATAAGACCGGCGCTTATAAGCATTATACCGTCGACAACGAATACCACTTTATCATCGAAGCGGCATTTGATAGCATCGTGCTGGGCCGTATCGTTTATCGAATCATGGAGAACGGCGATTGTATAAGGGACAGCGGTCCCGATATGATCAGAATAAACCTCGATACGGGCGAAACGACCTTATATGACACCTCGCTGAGAAGTGAATTTGCAAGGAAGACTTTCATTACCAACGTGACATTGAACGATAATTAGGATGCTGTTCTTTTTTGAGATCAAAAAGCTTATAAAGAACAAAACCGTGTTCGGAATCGCGCTCCTTCTGCTCGCTCTTACAGCGGCTTTTGCAGTAAGGAGTGCTGTTTCCGTAACAAGGCAATATGTGGATGCCGAAGAAACGGCAAAGACATACGCCGATCTCACATCAGCTGCGGAGAGGACGGCGAGTACAGCCGCTCGTGCGGCAAGAGGCGAATACGCGGCTTCATACTATTCCGAGGTTATTGAAAGGTATAGTTCGGCAAGAGAGAAAGTTGTTTTTAAGAGCGGCGATGTTTCCGGCTGGGACGAGCTCCTTTGCTTTGATATGCCTTTCTTTGCCGGGCTGCTCGTTTCCGTTATGCTTGGGGCGGTCAGCTTCTATGAGGATCGCCGAAAGGGCGCGTCGCAGATCATAAATGCGTCAAAGAACGGAAAGCATGTGCTTGCTTCTTTCCGTGTGTTCTCAGCGGTATTTATTTCCCTTGTTTTCTGTCTTCTGTCGGCAGCGATTTCCTATACCTGCTTTTTCCTCATGGGGCTGCTCCAAAACGGCGGGTTTACATTGCAGTCCGCGCCTTCATTCTTCAACTCTGCGGAGAATATTTCTTTAAGCAAAACCTTTATTCTGCTTACGCTTCGCAGGTGTCTGATCCTTGCCGCAGTCACTTCGGGGGCATGTCTTGTATCCAAGCTTCTTTCGGGTTATATCCCGATACTGCTTGTTTCATCTGCGTTCACAGCCTTGGAATTCGTTCTTTTTTCGGTCAGATATAACGCTGTTGATGTATTCGCAAAGAATGCCAATATCTTCGCATACGGCAGCGGGTATTTATTCAAGCGCTTCTATTGTGTTCGTTTTTTCGGGAAAGCCCATCCAGAAACAATTGTCATGATAGCCGCGCTTGCCGCGATCGTGCTTTTTGCCGCGCTTGCAACAGCTCTTGCGGGAAATAAAAAAGCGGGTGGGATGAAGCGGATCAAGCTAGCGTTTAAGCTATCGGTTACGCGCTTCAAGGCTCGCCCGCATGGGCTTTTCGCATGGGAATTCATAAAGCTTCTGCGCGCTCCTACGATCTTCATACCTCTTTGTTTGTGTATGCTTATCGGTATCGCGGGCATACTGCGCGGCGCTCCGGTCAGCAAGAGCAAGGGCGAAACGCTCTACCGCAGGTATTGCGAGGAATATGCGGGCAGACCGATCCGTGAGGTCTTGAGCATGATCGCGGAGGAGGAGATTCGCATCGATGAAGGAATAAACCGTATGGACGCCGCCGATGCGCTGTATAACTCGGGTCAAATAAGCCTTGAAGAGTATGATGCGATCTGTAAAGAGTACATGGACTGCCTTATTTGCCAAGGACAGCTGCCGGTAATTAAAGCCCGCGCGGAGTATTTGAAGGATACCGCTTCGGAATTGAACTGCGATTTGGAGTTTATCTATGATACGGGCTGCAACAAGCTCTTCAAAACGGATTTTAACTTTTTTTGTGTGCTTGCGGTGATCCTGCTTGCCTGCTCGCCGTTCTATAAGGAGCGGGAATGCGGCGCTATGCCCGTAATAAGCTCGTACAGAAACGGTAGAAGCAAGCTATATTTCTCTCGGCTCGCATTCGTTCTTACAAGCACGCTTGCGATCGTGCTTCTCTTTGCATCGGCCGAGCTTTATGCGCTTTCGGGCGACGGCATATTTGAAGCGCTCGGTTCGCCCGCCACCTCGCTCGAGCTCCTTCGCGGCTGCGGCACGGTTTCCATCGGAAGCGTTCTTATTCAAGCTTATCTTATGCGCATACTCGCAGCTTTTTGCGCAGCGCTGATCACTTTCGCTCTTTCAACGCGGCTTGAGAGCGTATTCCCCGTGATAGCGTCCACCGCAGGATGGGCGCTCATCTCCTTTGCGCTCCGCAGGCTTAATATGAGCTTCCCTCCCGCCGATCTCTCCGCATTCCTCTCGGGAAATGCGGCGCTGATATCAACCGGTTCCGCGGCTTGGATCCATACTCTTCCGCTTGTAGCCGCCGCGGCATTTGCAGAAGCACGCTCGTATAAACGATACATAAGCTCTGGAAGGAGACCATAATGAACCTGGAATTTAAAAAGGTAACTAAATCCTATGGAAAAACAAAGGCACTCACGGATTTTTCCGTCGTGCTGACGCCGGGGGTACACGCGCTTCTCGGGCCAAACGGCGCGGGAAAGAGCACGCTTATAAACATACTGACGGATAACCTCAAGGCCGATTCGGGAAGCATCCTTTTCAACGGCGAGGACATTTTGAAGATGGGAGCGCGCTTTCGCGAAAAGCTTGGCTTTATGCCCCAATACCCTGGTATGTACGGCAGCTTCTCGGCGGAGAGCTTTCTCTGGTACGCTGCCGAGCTCAAGGGCGTCGCCAGCGCTGACGCGAGGTTCGCAATACCTGCGGTGCTGGAAGCCGTTGAGCTTTCGGATGTCGCAAACAGGAGGATCTCGTCCTTCTCCGGGGGCATGAAGCAGCGGCTTGCGCTCGCCCAGGCGGTACTTGGGGATCCAAGCGTGCTCGTGCTCGACGAGCCGACCGCCGGGCTCGATCCAAAGCAGCGAATATCGATCCGCAATTACATTTCAAAGATCGCTTTCAATAAGATAGTCATAATCGCAACGCACGTCGTTTCGGATATCGAGTACATCGCCCGCAACGTGATCATGCTTAAGAAGGGAGTCATCATCGATAACGCCGCGCCAACGGAGCTGATCTCCCGCATCGAAGGCGGGATTTGGCGCGTTCCCGCAAGGCCCGAAGAGGTGCAGGCTTTCCAATCGCGCTTCACCGTCACGAACATACAAAAGGACGATTCGGGGGTCTCCCTGCGTATCCTTTCCGATACGGTGCCCTCACCGCAAGCCGTTCCCGTTGCTCCTTCGCTTGAAGATTATTATCTTCATGTTTTCGGCGAAGCAGCGAATTGAAACCTTATTACCATGAGCGGTTTGCCCGATAAGCAGCGACCGTGCCGGCTCCGGCGGCATAGGGACAAAGGCATTTTCTTTTGCAGTCGGCCTTTGTGGAATTAAATGGCGATGCTTGTAGTAGAGACGATGGGCTTGCAACTGATTAATTGATGCGCGGTGGTAGTATTATGCTTTTACTGTAAAAGATGAATTCCCGGTCCCTACGCGCTTTGTTTGCGCTATAGTAAATATCTATATAATCCATTCTGAAATTAGAATAAAGATCCTTTACAAGGGCACATGTGTCATAAGTAACGATCCATTTCCTATTGCAGCATGCGATTGCATCTCTCAATGCGGTGTGATCTTCATTAGTATACGAATTAGTGTACAGCTGGCCTCCTTTCGCTACATAAGGAGGATCGAAGTTGATGAATGCTTTGTAATAATGGCGTAGCTCTGTGTGCAAGAAATCAATTGCATCCATATTATATAACTCTATTTTGCCTGAAACAGCAGCAATATCACAGATTTTCTGTATCAGCTTAACTCGGTTAAAACGTGCATCCATCTTATATTTTCCTGCTTGTTCTCTACCCCCGATAACGCCACCATTGATTATTCCTGAAACATTGGTTCGATTCAAATAAAGAACTGCTTGAGCAATCTCTATCATTGAGTATTCAGCTTTGTTGTATAGAATGTCACGCTGCACATCCCACTCTTCAATAGTTATGGGAACATTTGCAATAAACGTACACATTTCTTCAGACCGATGCAGCACGGAGTACCAAAAACAATAGATGGCATAGTCGATATCGTTGATAACAAGTCTTTTAATTTTTCCTTGTTGCAATAATTTCAGAGCTAAACCTGCGCCTCCTGCAAACGGCTCAATATATGTCCCGCCCACAAGTCCATTTGATTCTAAAAGCGCGAGAACATAGTCATATAGCTTTGTTTTACCTCCCGGATAACGAAGCGGTGATGGCGTAAGTGGCATAGATACTTCCTCCTGTCAATACATTGTATGCCCATTCTCTTGGGTTGATCTCATTATAATAAGATCAACCTTACTCTATTGGCAGCTTTGATAGTATTAAGGCACATTGCACCTCTAATCCAATCACATTTAGTTGTAGGTGCCATCAATGAGTTTCCTCTCAAACTGCGATAAGGATGCTTTATATGTACCATTTGTTCCCGAAATGGCATTAATCTATCACGAAAAAGGTAACGCAAGTTCTTTAAGCTTTTGCTTGTCATTTACACTAATTGATACAGATATAACTGTTCTCTCTACCGATTCACTCTTTTTTATCATTTTTGTATCCCCACTAAATCCGCGGTAACTTTTATATAAAAATTATATATAAATTCTATATCATATGCAATCCTTAATAATTCTATCAACGAAAAGAATTGTCGTAAATTCAATAACTGGATTTGGTTGAAATATATAAGGACGAGTTTAGATCTACTTTTGAATAAATGGACTTTTTGTGGATAATTCAAGGACAGATTAAGGTCTACTTTTTAATAAATGGACTTTTTATGGATATTTCAAGGACAAATCAAGGTCTACTTT
>JAFZJT010000150.1 GCA_017553815.1 Clostridia bacterium | reverse complement strand
GCGTTCTTTGCGGCGGCACCGAACAAGCGGAGCGTTATATCAACTCCGCTGAGCGACATTCTTACGACCTGTTCAGCCGCATCTGAGTTCATATTGGTTTACCTCCTTATTTGATTTCTTCATAGTAGCGATAGTAGTCCTCCTGTTCTTTGTTTCTTTCATCCGTCTGTTTAAGGCATTCGTCCATGTGCGGAATATCAGTGCGAATATCAGAGATTATCTTTAGCGCGGAGCGAAGCTCTCTAAGATTTCGGTTGACATCGGCAATGGCTTCATACAGCTCGTTCTTCTCCCTCTGAAGCGATTCACGGTCCTCACCGTTGAGAAGCGCTTCCGCGTTCTTATAGGCTTTGTATTCTTCAGCGATCCCGCTTTCGCCCTCGGAGTAGAGTTCAGAGGCTTGAGCGTAGTATTCAATGGCGGCGAGAGCGTCGTATAGGCGGTGCTTACGCTTCTTCTTGGAGTTGAGTATGATGCGAGTTTTTGTGAGCTTTTCGATCTCGGAGTTTATCGCCGCTTCCTTTGAATCGAGCTGCTCCTCGGTATCTATCCCGTGCTTTTGAAGAAATGCCTCGTCGCGCTTATACCGCTCAAGCCGTTTAAGCTCTGCATAGTTCACCTTATAATCCGTGCGCTTGCCCTGACCGATTATACCGAGCACATACATCCACGAAACAACAAGTGCTCGAAACCCGTGCTGTTTGCCGTATGCCTTATAGGGAACATACTCCCTCGGGCGTACAGCGACTTCCTCCGCATCAAGCAGCATACCGTTCATGATAAGCTCCCTGAGCTCGTCCTCTGTAACGGACTTGCCGCTATGCTTTGCGCGAAATCCGTGTTTTGCTTCTTTAGGCTTAAACGAAGGGTATTTGCTGTTGTGGACTATCTCATATCCCTTTGCTTCCATCAGCGCATAAAAGCTGCCGAGGTCGTATGAATTGGCGAGGCACTCATTAAAATCGAGTTCAAAAAGTTCTCGCAGGGAGTAAACACCCGCCTGCCTTAGCTTCCACTCGGCGTAGGACAGCGCCTTACCCGATGTTTCCATTATGACCGAAAGTCCGTACTCGCGGCATAGGCGGTCGGAGATCACACGGATCTCTCTGAAATACGACTTCGCGGTGCTATGGTATTTATGACCGTCCATGAAACTGACGGAATTGAAAACGATGTGCGAATGGACGTGTCCCTTATCAACATGGGTTCCGAGCACCACCTCGAAACCGTGAAGATGTTCCTTAATAAAGCTGTTTGCTATTTCAAGTGCAAGCTCAGGCGATACTTCTCCGGGGTTGAATGCCTGAATGATGTGGAAAGCCTGTATGCCGTCTGTCTTGGAAAAACGTTTCTTCGTTTCCTTCATCTGCTTCGCAGCATCCTCTCTGTAGCAGTTGTAGAAGTATGTGAGCACATAATCGTCCGTCTTGTCGGGATTGATAACATAGTTTATCAGCTTATCAAGCCGCATCTTCTTTGACAGTATCTTTGTTACCGCCATGTCTTCTCCCAAGAACGCAGCTTCTTGAGTATGAGTTCAAAGGCGCGCTGCGCTTCCTTCACATCTTCGTCCGTGGCATATCCAACGGTGTTTACCTTATGAACAAGCTGATTGAAGTTTATGCCGATATCGTTGATCTCATCGGTCAGCTTTTTGAAATCGGCGTTGGGGCGTTCTTTGATCGGTTCACTAAGAATGAATTTTCTAAGAACTGTTGCTCTTGATAGTGCAGTTTTTTCGCAAAGCTTGGCAAGCGCTTCGTCTTCTTCTTTGCTCAGCCACAGCTGATACTTGCGATACCGGTGTTTATTCATTATGGATCACCTCACGCGGAGCGGCATAGGGTATTAGGGTGGAAACCCTAACAAGCAAGGCCTTTTGGGAGTAAAAAGGCGATGCTTGCAAGGACAATAGCGTACCGCTATGTCCGACTCCG
>JAFZJT010000149.1 GCA_017553815.1 Clostridia bacterium | reverse complement strand
TACCTTTTTTATTCAACCCCAATGTTTAGTATAGAACCACTTTTTGAACTGTCGGTTAGCTCTTATTATTTTGCTTTTGCGAGGTTATTTGAAAATGAATTTAGTCTGTTGTGAGTTTATCCTTGAAAGCTTCAGCGAGCGCATCGCTCAATTCCTTGGATGGTACTCTTGCCCAATTCTGAGTTGTATCGTACTTTGGGTAGTTGTAGCGCCAACGGTCATATTCTTCCTTGCTTATCTCTCCCCTATGGTACTTATCGGACTTGGCAGCCCAAGCAAGCACCATCTGCGAGATGCTTGCCGCATCCTTACCCATACGAGGATCGAATCTGAGAGCAACATCGCCATCTCGATTTTCAACCGTAAGGCCGTAGCGATCTTCAAGCACAAAGAGCGTATGCATCAATCCGAGGTAGCTGTCGATATCCGGAGTGTCGAGCGCAAGCGAAGATACCTCAAGCGCTGCTGCAAGCGCGTTGGTCAGGTCCTGCTTCGGGGTGCGCGTTCCAGATTCATACTGTGCCATTCGGATATCCGCAGTCTTTTCCGGAAAGCCCGCCTGAATACCGAGATATTTCTGCGTCATGCCGCGCAGATTGCGGAAAAAGCGTATTCTTTCGCCGATTGCCATAGTGTACCTCCATAGTTGGGTGTAGGTTTAGTCTAACATATAGGTTTAATAGTGTCAATATCTCTAAACTAATATATTTTAATTTTGCGCTAAAACCTATTGACAAAAGCTTTTATGTTTAGTATAATAGAAGTATATGCGCTTATTTGTTTATCGTATTCTCATTTCTTTATTATGCTGACTTAATTGCATTACACGAAGCAACGCGCATTTTCTTACAAAATTGAATGAAGGGAGGTGATAGTATGCCAACATTTTTGAGAGTAGAAGAAGTTGCTGATATCCTTGATATCTCCAAATCTCATGCCTACAAAATAGTCCGCAAGCTCAACGATGAGCTGAAGGAAAAAGGATTCCTAACCATTGCCGGGCGAGTTAATAAGCAATACTTTCTCGAAAAAACATGCTACGGCGCAGTCGAAAGCAAAGAAAGGAAGTGATGTATTTGACTGTTTATAAAGAAACTAAAACCAACACATGGAAGGTCTATTACCGCTATACCGATTGGCAAGGTAAGCGCAGGCAGACCACAAAGAGAGGCTTTCCCACAAAGCGAGAAGCACTTGCCTGGGAAAGAGAACAAGTCAGCAAGACCACTGCAGACCTTGATATGAGCCTTGAGAGCTTTGTTGAACTCTATACCGCCGATGTAAGGAATCGCATCAAAGAGAACACATGGCACACGAAGGAGCATATCATTCGCACAAAGATACTTCCGTACTTCGCAAAGCGTAAGATCAATAAGATCCAACCGAAGGACATCATCGCATGGCAGAACGAGATGCTGAACGGCAGGGACAAGAATGGAAAGCCATATTCCCCCGTATATCTCAAAACCCTGCATAATCAATTCAGCGCTATTTTTAACCATGCGGTCAAGTTCTACGGTCTTCGTGAGAATCCCGCGGCAAAGGTCGGAAACATGGGCAAATCCAAGAGCAGAGAAATGCTGTTCTGGACACAGGAAGAATATCAAAGATTTTCCTATGCGATCATGGATAAGCCTGTTTCATTCTATGCCTTTGAGCTTCTGTATTGGTGCGGTATCCGCGAAGGCGAACTGCTCGCGCTTACGCCGTCGGATTTTAATTTTGATCGCAAAACGGTGTCCATAACAAAATCATTTCAGCGTATCGACGGAAAGGATGTTGTGACCGATCCCAAAACGCCTAAAAGCGTTCGTGATATCACAATGCCTGATTTTCTTGCTGACGAGATCAAAGATTATCTGAAGCAGCTATACGGCATAGGCGAAAAAGACCGTATCTTTGAGATAACAAAGAGCTATCTGCACCACGAAATGGATCGCGGCGCTAAAGCAGCCGGCGTGAAGCGGATAAGGATACACGATTTAAGGCACAGCCATGTTTCACTTTTGATAGATATGGGATATTCGGCTGTCGCTATTGCAGAGCGCGTCGGTCATGAAAGCATCAATATCACTTACAATTACGCCCATCTGTTTCCAACCACACAAACGGATATGGCAACTAAACTAAACGAGATCAGAAAGGTGGATTGAAGAATGTCAGCTAAAAACAGAGACAATCACAACAGGTGGAGAAACATCACGGTCGGATTCCGCGTTTCTCCCGAAGAAAACGAGCAGATCAATATAGCCGTTGCGCTTTCCGGTCTGCCCAAGCAGGAGTACTGCTACAGAAAATGCCTTGACCGCGAGATCGTAGTTCAAGGCAACCCGAGGGTGTATAAAGCCCTGCGGGATCAGCTTGCAGCCGTACTCGATGAACTGAGGCGCATCGAATCCGCAAGCGGGATACGGGATGAGCTTCATGAGAATATCGAGCTTATCACGCGAACGCTCGGCGGTATGAAGGAGGAATGCCCATGAGCGCGGGTAAAGAAAAGATGACTGCCGAACTCACATCTGTTGGCGCAGATGCAAAGCAGTCACCCTCTATCACTTCGGTTATTATAGCAGATTGCGGCGATTTTGGCAATAGCGAAAACGAAAATACTGATTTTGATCCGCGAACGCTCGATCCGCGCTATATCGAAACCGTTACAATGCAGGCGCTTCTCGATACGGCGTTCCTTCCCAAGCTCCCGATAATCGAAGGCATGCTCTACCCCGGCACCTACCTTATGGCGGGCTCGCCGAAGATAGGTAAATCGTTTCTTGTAACGCAGATCGGCTATGCCGTGGCAACAGGGACTCCGCTTTGGAATATGCCGGTTAGAAAAGGCTCGGTGCTGTATCTTGCGCTTGAGGATGATAAAGCGAGGCTGCAAACGAGGTTATCCCGTATGTACGGCATTGAAGCCGCCGACAACTTCCACTTTGCCACAAGGTCGAAATGCGTTGAGAACGGGCTTGTGCAGCAGCTTGAAGGCTTTATTCTCTCCCACAGCGATACAAGGCTCATCATAATCGACACGCTTCAAAAGGTACGCGGTGCAGAAGGTGAGAAGTACAGCTATGCAAACGACTACCAGATCATTGCTGCGCTCAAAGCACTGACGGACAAGCTGCCCGTTGCGATAATAATCGTTCATCATACGCGCAAGCAGGATGCAGACGATAAGTTCGATATGATCTCTGGCACCACGGGTTTGCTCGGCGCTGCCGACGGCGCGTTCCTGCTTCGGAAGGAGAAACGCACAAGCGGCGATGCAGTGCTCGATGTTGTAGGCCGCGATCAGCAGGACAGCAGATTCAATCTCAAGTTTCAAAACGAGAACTGCATTTGGGAACTTGTTGGCTCCGAAACCGAGCTATGGCGCGATCCTCCCGATCCGCTGCTCGATTCAGTCGCCGCATTGGTGAATGAAGCTTCTCCGCTTTGGGAAGGAAGCGCGACCGAACTTGCTTTGCGTATCGGCTGTGAATTGATGCCGCAGCATCTCTCCAGAAAGCTGAATGTTAATATCTCTAGGTTGTTGAAAGACTACTCCGTGCTGTATGCCCCGTTCCGCACCCATGACGGTCGGAAGATACGACTTATGTATATGGGAGGAAAGGATGCCCTTTAGTCTTTCGTGACGCTCCGTGTCGCTCGTGACGCTGATTTTGACAGTGTTCGTTTTATCGTCACGCAGCGTCACGCGAGGGGGCTTGGCCGCAGAAAAGCCAAACGGCGTATGGGTAAATTCGCGTGACGGTAAATTGGTTTTATCGTCACAGATGATAGTTTATCGTCACGGACGAAAAAGCTTGGTTATTGCCGATGTGGTTTATCCAAGATGCGTTAATGCGAGGAAGCGGGTAAGGTTTATACCGATTCCTCGCCGGGCAGCCCCGCAGGGCGCAAACAGCATCTTTTGAAGGCCGCAGGCTGTCAAAAGTGCTTTTGCGTTACTTTCGCGAAAGTAACAAAGGCGAGCATTCACAATAACCGTATGAAAAGAACCATCAGCGCAATGGTAGGTAAAGGCTCCATCAACCACAACAGCCGTAAGTTCAAGGCCGAGAATGTGGACGGCAGTCGAACAAGGTTCAATATCGACTATATAAACGAACCGATCAAAAAAGTTTATCACGAGCTGTTCGATGAAGCTCTTGAAAAGTACAACGCAAAGCAAACACGGAAGGACCGTATCATTCCCAACTACTACGAAAAGATACGCACAAGCAAACAGGAGAAGGTTTTCCATGAGCTGATCCTTCAGATCGGCGATAAGGATAATATGGCCTGCGGCACGGAAAACGGCGAGCTGGCAAAGGATGTGTTGAACGAATACTACTTTGGCTTTCAAGCCCGCAACCCCAACCTGCGTGTATTCTCCGCGCATCTGCACATGGACGAAGCTACGCCGCATATCCACATCGACTTCGTTCCGTTCACAACGGGGAGCAAGCGCGGACTGGAAACGAGGGTTTCACTCAAACAGGCACTTGCAGCGCAAGGCTTCAAGGGCGGCACACGATTCGATACGGAGTGGACACAATGGGTAACGAGCGAAAAACGCGAGCTTGCCGCCGTGATGGAACGGTACGGTATCGAATGGGAGCAGAAAGGCACGCACGAAAAGCATCTTTCCGTTCTCGATTACAAGAAGCGGGAGCGCGAAAAGGAGATCGCCGCGCTTGAATCCGAAATTGCCGAAAAGCGGGACGAGCTTCACGAAGTACAGCTTCGGCTTCAAAGTGCCGATACGGCGCAGGCCGAGCTTAACCGTATAGAGGTTTTGCTTGAAAGCAGCCCCGATTACGCGCTTCCCGAACCCCCGAAGCTTATGAGCGCAAAGACCTACCGCGAACGCTTCGTGATTCCACTGCTTGAAAGGCTCAAGGCACTCGTTCGCACCGTACTCGTTTCCTGCTTCAAGGCATGGGATAAGGTCGCGCTGCTGCGCGGGGAGAATGAGGAACTTGAAAAGGAAAACAACCGACTGGAAAAGGTCATCTCTTCTCTCGAAAAAAAGACCGATGAACTTCACAAACAAACACGCGACTACGCTCTTCTGCGCAGAGTTTTCGGAAACGCCTATGTTGACGAGCTCATATCCGAAGCAAGAGCAAAAGAACAAAACTCAAATGAGCAAACCAAAAACCGAAAGGAGAAACGCTATGAACAACAACACTAACACCCTCCCCGAAACCGTCTTTGACGAAACCAATGGCCTGACCTATGATCTCGTTGGCGATGTCTATCTTCCCCGCCTCTCCCTCTCCGAAAAGCAGGAGGATATCGGCCGCTTCGGGCGGCAGCGCAAACGCTTCCTCAAAGAGCATAAGCCCGAGCTCTATATGGAGCTTGCACTTAACGGCTCGCTGCATGCGCATCTTGCAGAAATCAATAAAGAAGCCATTGAGCAGATTGAGCTTTTGACCGAGCAGCTTGCAAAATCTGCGGGTGTGACCGAAGCACTTAAGACCAGCAATCAGCTTGAATGGATAAGGGTAATGAATTCGTGTAGGGCAAGAGCTACAATGCAGATTATTTGTAAAATAGTGTTCAAATAAAACCCATACCAAAAAAATCTTGCCTTTTAAAGAAGCGGGAGAGGCAATCGCCTCTCCCATAGCCAAGTAATTGTTAAGTTTAAGATGCTTCATGCACTTTAAGGCGCAACGATGCCCAGCGCAATGCGCATTATTACGAGAGCGTCGGCAACATTAATGACACCGTCATTATTCACATCGCCTACTGAACCTATTGCATCACCGGTAATACTTAGTGCATGTCGAAGAACCATAAGCGCATCGTTCACCGTAATCTCACCGTCGCCATTAACATCACCCGGGAGCGATGTTGGAATGTACTCATAAAGAGCAGTTACAACCAAGTCGGCAGTTATGTTGCTGAAATTCTGATCCCAGCCAACAAAGTCATAACCGGGGCGGATCGGATCCTCCGGTGCTTCCGCAGCTTCGCCGTTATAAACGAACTGAGTTTTAAGCACGGTGCCATCCCAATCCACGAAGGTTACGGTATGGTAATCGCCGCACGCGACCTCAAAGCTTGCGGTCTTGCCGCACCAATTTGCAGTCACAGTCTTGATTCCGATTGAAGTGGATGAGAAGCCCTCCAGATCGTAGATCCACTTTTCAAGCTTCTGCCTTGTGCCATCCTCAAAAACAGCGGTTATCTCAAGCCCGTCCCAACAGAAACTTTCATTAAGCGCATAAATTGTCTTATCCGGTGGATTTGTGATCTCGAGCGAAGTCAGGTTTTTCACTACAACTTCAAAAGTGAATGAAAAACCGTTTGTATTTGTGGCAGTTATCGTTGCCGTACCTGCCTTAACTCCCTTGAGTTCAGTTCCGTTTACTACGCTGACAACAGAGGTATCAGAAGATGTGAGTTCAACCTTATCTGTGTTATCTGCGGGAAGCACGTCGAACCAATCCGGATATACCAATATCGTATAAGTCCGCGGTATAACAAGCTGCGTCATGCCATTAATAAGCTGCATCGATGATGCATGGTTCGTAATATCCACAAAAGACATATTCTTTGCGGTCGCATAGGTTTGCGCATAGCTTCCGGCAACACCGTGTATAGTGGTTCTTTGAGGATACGAGAAAACATTATCATCCGAAATATTTGTAACAGTTTCAGGAATAGTAACATCCGTCAGCTTAGTATCCTGATAGAACACATGATCCTTGATCTCCTTTACCCCGTTTGGCAAAACAAGATTCACAAGTGCTGTGCAGTTAGCAAAGGTATACGGCTTTATCACCTTGATACGCTCCGAAAGCGTAACATTCTTAAGCTTAGTGCAGCCGCTGAATGCATACTGACCAAGCTCATATACTGTGATCGGCATCTCTATGGTTTCAAGCGCCTTGCAATCCTGAAAAGCATTATTGCCTATCGTGCGCAGACCAAAATTCAGTGTAACTGTTTCGAGATAAGTACACCCGTTGAAAGCATTGTTGCCGATGCTGTCAAGATCAAAACCGCATTTGATCGAAGTAAGCTTCTTGCAGCCGTTAAATGCTGATGCACCTATGGTTTTAACAGTATCCGGCAAGGAGACCGAAGTAAGTTTAGCGCAGCCGCTAAAAGTGTATTCATTTATTGTCTGCAAACCATCTTTGATTACGACCGATGTCATGTTCGAACAGTTTTCAAACGATCTCGCTCCTAAATAGGTCAAGTTTTCCGGCAGAACAATGCTTGTAATTGCAGTGCAGCTACTGAAGGCATAGTTGCCTATCGTTGTAAGCATTTCAGGAAACTCTATTGCGTTCAGTTTCGTACAGTTCGCAAACGCCATTTCTGATATCTCCGTGAGCAAACTCGAAAACGTTACCGTTGGCAATGCAGAGCATCCATAAAACGCACAATATT
>JAFZJT010000148.1 GCA_017553815.1 Clostridia bacterium | reverse complement strand
TAAGAACATTGCCGCCCTTCTTACATCGTGATCCTCGGTTATCCTTTTCCTAAGCTCCTTCAGCTCCGCTCCTTCAAGCGGCGGAAGCATGATCTCGGTAAGAAGCAGCTCCTCTGTAAGATACCTGTCGTTGAACCGTTCATGGTCGAAGAAGCGGCGTATGGCTATGAAATCCTCGCGGGAATTCAGATGGCAGAAGCCGAGCTCGCGTATGGTTGCCATGGTGCGGTCCTTCATACAGCGGAACAGGTTCACAAGATTGCGGTCGAAATCGTTATACACCTCGAAGGAGTCGATGGTCGGCTTGCCGAGAAGCACGCTTCCGCTGCCGCCGAACACATCGATGAACCTTCCGTAGTTAAGGGGGAACAGCGCGTACAGGATATGGAGTATCGCTGTCTTGTTCCCGACGCGGGATACGGGTGTTTTAATGATGCTCACCTCGCTTTCACGGGGCATCCACCGCTCAAAAGAAAACGGCATCGACCGTTGTGAGCGATCGATACCTTCGTTTTTTATTCGATTGTTTATTGAGTTTTAAGCCGTTTATTCTTTCTTATCGAGCTGTGAGCGGAGGGCGTGTATCTCCGCCTCGCAGTCGTTCACCCTGTTTATCTGCAGACAGCAGAGAACGAGTGTTGAAACAATGCCGCCTATGAATAGTCCTGCAAGGAACCAAAGAAATTCACTCATTGTTGTACCATCCCTTCTTCGTAGTTTTGTTCTTCCGTGTCTTTCATGTCATCCGACTCGCTCAAAAAGCCTCCAAGCCTATTGGGAACATAATCCGACAGCCATGTGCCGCCGAAGTTTCCGTGCGTTTGAAGCCGCCATACGGCAAGCTTGCCCATATCGAGCATGACATCCTCCGAGAACCGGAACAGCAGGCAGGTAACGCCGTCATGCTCGAAGGCGGAGCAGTCGTGTAATCTCGTACCGTCGAGAAGAATGCCGTCCTCCGCAAGCATATCGTTTACGCCGTCCACCCATTCGTCGAGGCTGCCGCCGCAGCCCTGAAGGATAAGCCCTTCGGAGCCCTTCATCTTTCGGAGTTCATCGGTTGAAATGGTCTTTACGCTCACAGCTTCATACCTCCAAGTTCTTCCGTATTTTCATGCGCCTCATCGAAGCTTGAGTTAAGAAACTCCTCTATGCTCATCTCCTCGCCGGTGAAGCACGGCGCATCGTCCTCGTCCAGCTCGATATAGCCGTCATCGCCGAAGACGATCGGCTCTTTTGTGATGATCGTTCCGGCATGGTTGACAGCCACGCTCGGCTCGATGGTGGCAAAAGCGATGGACTCGCCCTCACGCAGATCGTACTTGTAAAGGCCGTCCGGCAGTTCCTTCTGTGTAACGCGGCCGTTAGTAAAGAGTGCGGTCTGACCGAGCACTTCGACAACTTCGAGCTTTTCGTCGGTCATGGCCTGCGTCTTGAGTTCTTTGGCTTCCGGCGCTTCAACGGTGACAGGCTCGAACAATTGACCGCCGCGGGCAGAAAGAATACCATAGGCGGTAACGCTTGCTCCGAGCCGCTCGATAAGCTTTTTGCCCTCGTTCTGCGTCAGCAGCGTATCCAGCCAGTGATCGTCAAATCTGACATCAAGGTTGTGGCAGATGTGGCTTTTGAAGAAGGACGCCGCATCGCCGTCGAGATAAGAAAGCTCGTATTCGTTCAGACGGTCTGCTGCTTTCAGCGTTTCTTCGATTTTGCTTATATTTTCTGCCTCCAAAATGGCTTTGAACTTGATCTGCTCCGCATTGCTCATGAAAAGATACCGTTCAGCAATTGCGTTCAGCTTAGTAAAATCAAGCATATCACCAAAAACGTCCGATGTGATTTGAGGAATGGCTGATTCAAAGCCAAAATACACACAGTCCTCTATGCAGCATTCATTGTGATTCTGTGCGATTCGATCTGCTTCTTCGTGACTGATAGGTAAACAGATCCATTCGGCTGTTGCCTTTGTTTCATCGGTGCTGGCATAGGGAGCTTCTGCTACCGCAAGTCGAAAGACCGCATTTGCATCATTTTGAACGGGCAGGGTGTGTCCGTCATAAATATTCGGAATTTCATAGTCGCCTGCGATCACATAGAAACCATCCCAGAATACGCCACCGTCGTTTTGCCTTTGCAGTTCTCCGATCCTTCGCTTGTCCAGCAAATACAGAGAGCCTTCCGGGACGGCGGCAACGTCGGGATGGAGGTCGTTTTCGATCACAAATTGACCGAGTTGTTCGTCGTTTCTGATATTGGATGCGATCATCACGCTGTCAAGGTCATAGGTCATGTTGATAAGATCCTTAACGGAAAGAAGCTCTCCTGCATCGACGTCGCCGAACCGCTGATCAAAGAGCGCCCGATAGACGATGAACTGCTCGTCGGAGAGCGAGTCCAGCCGCTTTGCGAGATAGTTCAGCTCCTCCACCGTTGTCGTATCGAGCCTGACCTCCTCAAGCTCGGGGATCGGATCGAACTCGATTATGTTTATCGATACGCTTCCGGCATCATCCGCGCTCACGATCCTTGCCCTTTGCTTTGCATCCCGTATCTGCTCCGCTGTCGCCGGAAGCTCCAGCTCTGCGTAAAACGGTTCTTTTCCGAGCCCTGTGTCCGAGCAAAGCTCTATTCTTAGCTTTTCATTCATATTTGATCCACCTCACATTTTAAGTCCGGGGTTTTCGGTTTCTTCTGTCTCGGCGGCTTCCTCCGCCTCGTCCGCATCCGGCTCGCGCCTCCACACTTTGTTTGCAAAGCCGGCGGCATCATCTCCGTTCGGGTAGTACTCATGCGAAAGACGACCGCCGCGGTATTCGCGTCTGCCGCAGTTCGCTCTTACATTCTTATCCGCCCAAGCATGGTCGAACACAAGTGAAGGATACATTTCCGACAGCCTCTCAAGTATTGGATGCGGCGCAGTCCATGCCGTTTGAAAACGCATCTCGACCGTATCGCCGTTTCTTTCCGATACGGATGAGCAACACGCATTGCTGCTTGTTCCACGGTTTTTTACAGCCCACTCATACCATGTAGGTACGCCGTATTTGTTCAGATTCGCATATGCAGCTTTTCCAAGCTCCCATTGCCTGCTTGAGACATCCTGCCTTGCTTTGAGGAAAACCTTCTCACTTTCCTCGGGAATGTTTTCAAGATCTGCATCCTTTCGAGTTCCGGCCAGGGTATAGACATAGATGAAGTCCTTGTATGCCTGAAGGCCTCTGCTCGTAATACAGTTTGATTCGATCATGAGACTTTCGGGCATCGGGATGACAGTGTTAAAGTCGATGATCTCAAAGGGATCGTCATAACTGTTGATCGCTTTCAGCATCTCGTCCATTGTCCGCTGATCGCCAGATACGGAAATGC
>JAFZJT010000147.1 GCA_017553815.1 Clostridia bacterium | reverse complement strand
ATAGCCTTCGGCTATCGCAGCTTCAAAAATATGCGCCAGCGCATATTGCTCACCGCAAACGCAACGTAACCTGTGCCCCGCGGGGCACAGGTTACGAAAACTCTTTCTACATGCTCAACCCCAACTATTGACATTGAGCCGTTTTGTACGTATTATTAGTGTGCTTCAAGCCCTCATTTCAGCGGCTCAAAATCCTCCGCGCCATGCTTGCACAGCGGGCAGATGAAATCCTCGGGCAGCTCGTCGCCCTCATGGATATAGCCGCAGATCTTGCAAACGAAGCCCTTCTTCTCCGAAGCGGGTGCGGGCTTGGGCTTGATATGCTCGAAATAATAGCTGTATGTAACGGAAGGCGCGCTTCCGTCGAGCACCGCCGCCTCAACGATGTCCGCGATGAAAAGCGTGTGCGTGCCGTAATCGCGGCTCTCTATCACCTTGCAGGATATAAAGGCGTTGGCGTTCTCGGTCAGATACGCGATTCCGTTCGCGCTTCTTGCGGGTGCGCCATCCTCAAACTTATTCGCATCCCTGCCGCTTTGGAAGCCGAAATGCTTGAACACCTTGAAGGGCACGTTCTCCGTCAGCACCGAAAGATTGAACGCGCCGGTTTTCCTGATCATCTCCTCGGTGTAGTTCGCCTTGTTGACAGCGATATTCAGCCTCTTCGGGTTATCCGTGAGCTGAACGGCGGTGTTGATGATACAGCCGTTGTCCTTATCGCCGTCGCGCGCGGTGAGCACGTACAGGCCGTAGGAGAGTTTGAACATGGCGGTATTGTCTATCATGCTCTCGTTTGCGGCGGGAGCTTCCGCGTCGGGCGCCTTCATCGAATCCGCGACCGCGTCCGCGAGCGCTTTTATCTGCTCGAGCTGGATGCCGTGCACCGACGAGCGGATGTCCACAAGATTATCGAGGAAGGTCATATCCTTCATCGGCTCGAGAATCTCGCGCATGAGCTTGCCGCTCGTGGGCGCCCATGAGCCGTTCTGCATGAAGGCGACGGTGCGGTTTTGGATATTGTGCTCCGCAAGGTCGCGCAGAGCCTCCTCCATGCGAACGAAAATGCCCGCGTTGTAGGTGGTGGCGGCGAAGATGAGATGGCTGAAGCGGAAGGAAGCCGCGATTATCTCATCGGCGGAAGCGACCGAAACGTCGAACACCTTGACCTTCACGCCGCGCTGGCGGAGCTCGCTTGAAAGGATGTCCGCCGCGTTCGCGGTGTTGCCGTAAACCGAGGAATAGGCGAGCATAACGCCCTTATCCTCGGGGGTGTAGGTGCTCCAAAGCATGTATTTATCGAGGAATTCGTTGAACTTCGTGCGCCAAACAAAGCCGTGCAGGGGGCAGACGACGGCTATCTCGACCGCGGCAGCCTTTTTGAGAAGCGCCTGCACCTGGTTGCCGTATTTGCCGACGATATTGGTGTAGTACCTGCGCGCCTCGTCCATATAGTCGCGCTCGAAATCCACCTCGTCCGCAAAGATAGCGCCGTCGAGCGCACCGAAGGTGCCGAACGCGTCCGCCGAGAAGAGTATCTTATCGGCGGAATCGTAGGTCACCATGACCTCGGGCCAATGCACCATGCGCGCGCAGATGAAATTGAGCTCGTGGCGACCCGTGTTGAGCTTGTCGCCCTCCTTGATCTTCATGAACTTAATTGCCGAAACCTCGCCGAAGTAATTGCCGATCATATCGGCGGCAAGGGGGGAGCAGACGACGGTCGCATTCGGGTAGCGGCGAAGCAGCTCGCCGAGCGTCGCGGAATGGTCGGGCTCCATGTGCTGAACCACGATATAGTCGAGGTTCCTTTCGCCGAGCTCATGCTCGAGATTCTCAAAGAAAATGCCCGAAACCGCTGAATCCACCGTGTCGAAAAGCACGGTCTTTTCATCGGTGAGAAGGTAGGAATTGTAGCTGACGCCGCGCGGCACCTTGTATACGCCCTCGAAAAGCGAGAGACGGCGATCGTTCGCGCCGAGCCAGACGAGATCTTCGGTTATTTTTCTTGTGCAGTACATATTATCGTTTTCCTCCGAATCATGTTATTTTATCGGTTGAATAATAACATTTCGCTGCGGACAATAAGTGTGGCGGATGCAACAGAAAAGGTTTATATTGCTACTGCCTCCACAGCTTCTCCCTTTCCCCATGCGTGCGCTCAACCTTTTCTATATAGGTTGCAATATCCTTCGGGTTCGGAACGCGCTCGATGCGCTTTTCACCGCTGAAAACGCGCTTATTCATCGCGCCTGCGCCGTGGGCGAGTATGCTCAAGCGATCCTCCATCATGTCGATATTATAGAGGCAGACCTTGCTTGGCAGGGCGTAGCCGACGTTTTCCATATTGCCCGCCATGTATTTCTGGCGGTACATATAGTAGGGAAGCATTCCGAGCTCGAGCGCGCAGCTTTCGCCGAGTGCGATCATTTTTTCAACCTCCGAAACGGGGGGCAGCGTGTAGCTGTCGAGCTTTTCGTGCAGGCGGCTCGAGCGCTTTATAGCAAGCGTATGCACGGTCAGGCAGTCAGGCTCAAGCAGAAGAATCTCCTTCAGCGTGCGCTTCATGGAATCCTCATTCTCCATCGGAAGACCAGCGATAAGATCCATATTTATCGAGTCGAAGCCGATCTCGCGCGCCAAATAAAAGCAATCGCGGATATCGGCGGCTCTGTGGTCGCGTCCAACGAGTTCAAGCGTGCGGTCGTTCATCGTTTGCGGGTTTATCGAGATGCGGGTCGTGCCGTTTTTCTTGAGAACGCGGAGCTTCTCCCCGGTGATGGTGTCGGGTCTGCCCGCCTCGACCGTAAGCTCCATTCCATTGGTGAAGCAGTATTCATTCGCCGCGTGATCAAGCAATTCGTCCAGCTCCGATTCGGTCAAAACCGTCGGAGTGCCGCCTCCGAGATACGCCGTGCGAACGGTGAGTGAATGCTCCCTTGCAAGCGTCGCGCCGAGGGAGATATCCTTCTTGAGCGCGTCGAGATACGGGCGCATATCGGTCTTCTTCGTGCGAAGCTCGGATGCGAACGAGCAGTAAAGGCAGCGCGTGCGGCAGAAGGGGATGCCGATATACACGTCGATATCGGCGGGGCTTATCGATTCGATGACGGGGCGCTGCGCGGAAACTATGCGCGAAGCGAGGGTGAGCTTATCCTCGCTGACCTCGAATTCATCGCGCATGAGCTTGAGCGCGGTATCCTCGCCGTAACGCTCCGTTAGGTCGCGAAGAAGGCTCGTCGGGCGGATGCCCGTCAGCGAACCCCAGGGAAGGGGCGCACCCGGAAAAGCCTTTTTCATAGCGCGGAAAACGGCAATCTTAAGGCAGCGCTTTTCAAGGCGCTTTTTCTCGAGCGCCGCGCCGCGTTCGGTCAGCTCGGGATCGGGAGCGGTATCGGCAAGAGCGTATGAGTATGAAAAAACCGAGGAACCGTCAAAATACTCCGCGCTCGCGGAATACCCGCCGCCGCTTGAAAGCAGGGCGCAGAGCTTCGCTTCGCCCGAAATAAAGCCGGGCTCATTTATAAGCTCAACCTCGGGCAGGGGCGTAAAAAGGCGCATGACCTCGCAGATATCGTTATAGAATTCCTCGCGGTTTGTGTAAAGCTTCATCTTTGCTTTTTTGCTTATCAAAGGGTTTTTAGGTTTCGATTTCGGCTTCGGCGAATCTTAAAATCCGCCGCCGCCTTTCATAAATGGGTTGTGCCTGCGCTCGAATTCGAGCGTGGTCGGCTCCTCATGCCCCGGGAAAACTTGGTAATCGCCCGGGAGCGTGAAGAGGTTGAAGGCGATGGATTCATACAGCTGCATCCCGTCGCCGCCCGAAAGGTCGGTGCGGCCGACGCTCAAACGGAACAGCGTGTCGCCGGAGAAGATGACCTTCTCGCTCTCCACAACATAGCAAACGCCGCCGGGGGTGTGTCCGGGGGTGAAAAGCACGCTGAATTTGAGCCCCGCCGCAGTGAAGACGTCGTTGCCCTTGAGCTTTTTATCCACATTGCAGGAAGTGACGAAGGTTCCCGCCATGTACGCAAGGCTCGCCTCGCCGCCCGAGAGCGCCCCGGCGTCGGCATTATGGATGAAAACGAGCGCTCCCTCCTCCTCCTTGAGCTTGGCAACGCCCATAGTGTGGTCGAAATGCCCGTGCGTTAAAAGGATATGGGTGCAGTGAAGGTTCATCTCGCGAAGCTTCTTGATGATGGGCTTCGACGCCGCGGGGTCGATAACAACGCAGTCGGTAGGCTTTTCGGCCGTTCCGTTTTCGCTGCAAACTATGTAGGTGTTGGTGCCGAGCGGCCCCGTGGGAACGCAAAGGATCTGCATATATTTCTCCAAATTCTGTATTTATAATGAAACGTATTCTCGAATAGTGAACGGTATTTTTACGAGGATTATTTATTATCGAAGAAATTCCCCCGGAATTTCATCCTCAATTATTCACTATTAACTAAAACGATCAGAACAGCCTCTCGCTGTCCAAAAGTATCGTAACCGGGCCGTCGTTGATAAGCTCCACCTGCATATCCGCGCCGAAGATGCCGGTTTCGGTGCGGATGAGCTCGCGGAAGGCGGCGACAGTCTTTTCGTAAAGCGGTATCGCGATATCCGGCGGCGCGGCTGAAGAAAAGCTCGGTCTAAAGCCCTTTCGCGCGTCGCCGTGCAGCGTGAACTGCGAGATGAGAAGGATGCTCCCGCCCGTGTCGAGAACGCTTTTGTTCATCTTGCCTTCATCATCCTCAAAAATGCGCAGTCCCGTGCATTTTTTAACGATGTAGGCGATATCGGTTTCGGTATCGCCGGGCGCAACGCCGAGGAAAACAAGAAGCCCCGCGTCTATCGCGCCCACGATCCTATTCTCAACTTCAACGCTTGCACGCTTGACCCTTTGAACAACTGCTCTCATCAGCTCAACGCCCTCGTTACCTGGCGCACGCCGTCTATCTTCATCAGGCTGCGCGTAATGCTCTCAAGATGCTCCGCGTTTTTGACCTCGAAGCCCATCGAAACGTCGACCCCGCGCCCGTCGTCGGTCGTTTTGGCGCTGAGCTTATGCAGATTGATGCTGAGATTCAGAAGCATCATCGTTATCTCGGCCATGAGGCCGGGGCGCTCATCGCCTATGATATGGATCGAAACGGGGAATTTCGTGCTGTTTTCATCCGCCCACTCAACGCTTATGATGCGCTCGGTGTCGGCGAGCAGCGCCGAGGAGTTCGGGCAGCTCATGCTGTGTATCGAAACGCCCCTGCCGCGCGTTATGTAGCCGAAGATCTCGTCCCCGGGAAGCGGGGAGCAGCACTGCGCAAAGCGAACGACCATATTCGCCTCGCCCTTGACGATGACGGCTCTGCCCTGCGCGTCGAAGCTCTTTATCTGCGTATTCTCGTCCGAAGCCAGCTTCTCGGCAAGCTCCTGCTCCTTGCGCTCCTTGCGGTAGGCTTCCATCAGCCTTGAGAGCACCTGACCGGTGGAGAGTCCGCCGTAGCCGATGGCGGCGAGCACGTCATCAAACTCGTTCATATTGAGCTTGGTGAGCACGGCGTGGATATGGTCGGGCTTGGTGATCTCGCTCAGCTTGCGTCCCTGACGGCGCGCTGCCTCGGAGAGCATATCCTTTCCGCGAGCGATATTCTCCTCCCTGTTGGCCTTTTTGAAGTACTGCTTGATGCGGTTCCTGGCCTGGGAGGTTTTAACGAATGTCAGCCAATCGCGGTTCGGGGTGGCCTGCGGACTTGTGATTATCTCCACAATGTCGTGCGTGCGGAGCTTATAATCGAGCTTTACGGGAATGCCGTTGACCTTCGCGTGGTGCGTGTGGTCGCCCACCCTCGAGTGGATGCGGTAGGCGAAGTCGATCGGCGTCGAACCGACGGGAAGATCGAATATCTCGCCTTGCGGGGTGAGAACGAAGACGTAGTCGGTGAAGAAATCGTGTCGAACATTTTCAACGTATTCCTTGGAGGAGCTTGCGTCGGAGGCGTAGTTGACGAGCTGATGCAGCCATTCGAGCTTTTTATCAAGATCGTCCTGCTTGGTGCGGCCTTCCTTATACATCCAATGCGCCGCGATACCGTATTCCGCCATGCGGTGCATCTCCCGGGTGCGTATCTGCACCTCGAAGGGCATTCCGAAATCGCTGAAAAGCGTTGTGTGAAGGGAACGGTACATATTGGTTTTCGGCATCGCGATATAGTCCTTGAACCTTCCGGGGAAGGGGCGCCATACCGAATGGATGATGCCGAGAGAGCCGTAGCAGTCCTTAACGCTGTCCACTATTACGCGAAGCGCAACAAGGTCGTAGATCTCGTTGATGCTCACCTTTTTGTTATTCAGCTTGCGGTAGATGCTGTAGATATGCTTTCTTCTGCCGTTGACCTCGCATTTGATGTCGGCGGCGTTCAGCTCAGTCTCGATCCT
>JAFZJT010000146.1 GCA_017553815.1 Clostridia bacterium | reverse complement strand
TTGACATGCGTCCCGTCCTCCCTGTGCCAGAGGCCTTTCGCTGTATCAAGCACGAACAGGTGCCAGGCGCCGAGAGAGTCCTGCATGGAGATGTAGTATTTGTCGAGGAGCCTGCCGGCGATGCCGTTCTTATACAGGACGTTGCCGAAAGACGTGTGGATCGGCGACGGCAGCGAGCCGTCGTAGACCATGACGCCCGTGTTGCTGAGGTAGTAGAGCCTCTCGCCCACGACCTTGAGCGAGGCCGAGGAGCCACGAGCCACGCCCCTGCACTGCGTCTCGACGATCTGGTGCGCGCCGGAAGTGGAGACGTACACTCGGTGCAGGCAGTTCTCCTTGAAGAAGATCGGGCTGCCCATATATGTGGCCGCGCCGGTCCACCTGCCGTCCGTTCCCACGGACGCAGCGAAAGAGTCCGAGGCCACGCCGAGGTATCTCGTCCAGTTCTTGAAGTCGCCGAGCGCGCAGCAGTATATCTCATTGACTGTCTCGCCTTTTCCGTTCAGTCCGTACCGGCAGCCCCACAGGCGGTTGTTCGCCTCGGTGATGTAGTCCATCTCGGGCGCCGCCCTCATGCAGGCCGCCTCTGTCGCCGTGGCGGTCGTGTGCGAGGTCACCTTGTCAATAAGCCCTATGACGACGATGTAGCCGTTGCCGACGTCGTACACGACGTGAGAGCCGTTGAGCGCCTCTATCTGGCTTTTCAGCTCGTCGGAATATCCAGTGTCACCGGAGCTCAGAGTAAGCCCGGAGAGGTCCACACCGTCCCACTTCTTGAGTCCTGTGCCTATGTTCGACGCCGAGATCTTGACGTAGCACGTCGCGATCTGCACCCACATGCTCGTGGTCGAGGACCACTGCTTCATGACGTGGTTCTCGCCCGAGGTGTCTATCCAGATCTGCCCGTTCGTCGGGTTCTCCGGCGGCGTGGTAGACGCGGCGTCAGATCCGACGCTGTAGGCCGTGCCGTCAGCTTTGCAGAGGGAATAGCTTATCGTCGCGCCGGACGCTATCCTGTTGATCTGATCTATCGGCCCCCAGTCCGTGAGCTTTGACGTGTTGATATATATCTTGTCCGGCCATATGAGCAGATACGCGCCCATGCTGACGAGCGTCTTCGGGACCATGCCCGCGCTCGTGCTCAGGACAGGCCCTTCGATCTTTGTGCCGTTCATGTAGACGTAGGCACCGTCCACATATATGAGCGAGTCCTTGTACGCCAGCCCCTGAAAGCTCTGCCATGCCGTCGTGACAGCGCCTCTCAGCGGTCTCTCGCTCATGAGAGGGTACTCGCGCGAGGAGAGGTTCGTCATGTCGTACCACTCGCCGTCAGCGATCTTCAGGTTGTGGTTGTAGCCGTAAAACGTCTCGGTAAAAAGACGGGAGGGCTGGCTGTAGTCCGTCCTCGGATAGTACATACCTGTCCCCCCTTAAAAGAAAAATCTGCTGCCTTTGGAGATCGGCATATGCGTGACGTTATACCTGTCCGCATACGTCTCCAGGAGCGTGTTGTATTTCGCCGCGGCGGCGTTGTACTTGACTGCCTCGCCGTTTGTCTCATCTATCTTCATCTCCAGGAACCATCTGTATATCTCGTCATACGGATACGGGACCAGGAGCTCGGTGTCAATGTCAGTGAATTCCGTGTATCCTTTGAACGCCTCGGTGCCGGGCGCCGCTCCGACGTGCGTCAGGATCACCTCGCGGTGGACGAGCCCGTCGAGCATGCTGAGCCACATGATCTTCTCAGCCTCTGTGTACTGGTTCGGGACCAGTTTGTCTGTTATAGTTATCGCTTCCCTGATTGTCATGGGGATCCCCCTTTCTATGGTGGAAGCGGGGAGGGCTGCTCCCCGCTTGATCAGCCTTTGTAGAGCCGCCTTGCCGACTCCTTGTCGAATCTGTCCTTTGCCGCCTCACCGCGGTAGTATTCCTGCGCCACATAGTCGGGAACTACGCTCATCCTGCCCCTCGGCAGTATGTAGTTGACGCTGTTCACCGAGATGAACACGTCAGGATCTGACGGATTGCCGCGCGGGATAAAGAGCTGCACCTTTTCAGGCGCCGCCGGCGGCGCTACCGGATTGACTGTCGGTTCTTTTTTAGCTGTTGCCATAATAGCCTCCTTAATGTTGTCCTGTCATTTTCCGAGCTTAACCGTGGCCCGGGCAGCTACGCCCGGGCCTATGTTGTGTCAGTTGGCGGCGTCTGTGCCGGAGTAAGCGGAGCAGCTCATGACTCTGAGCACGCGCTCCGGATAGAGGATAGTCGCGCCGTTTGTCTCGAACTTGTAGCCGATGGTGCTGAACTGGTTCAGCGGTCCGCCGATCTCGCTCTTGTCCTTGACGATCATCTCGAGCGCGCCGCCCTCGGGATCGATGATCCCGAAGCCGTCTTTGCCGAAGATGAAGGTGGCGTAGACAGCGACCTGAGCGCCGCCGGTCTTGGTCTCGTAGCCGCCTTCGCCCGGTACCAGGTAGTAGCCGTCAGCGCCTGCGGTGGTGGTCTCCTTGACGAAGACGTACTTGCTGGAGGCGTTAATGCCGGTGATGGTGAACGGGCCGGTGAGAGTGCCGGAGTTGTCGATGTTGATCATCCTGCCGACGAGGTCGTCGGTCGGAGTCTCGTCGATGGTCGCGTAGGACGCGCCGGCTTCGCCTGCGGTGGCAGCCTGGTCGGTCACAGCCGCGAACGCGCCTGCGAGAGTGAGGTAGCGGGCGGATGCCGCAAGGCCGTCGCCCACGAGTACGGGCGCGAAGGTGTTCTCGATGAAGCGGATGCCGTGCAGCTCGCCGATCTCGCCGTTGAAGATCTCGCCGACAGCGGCGTACTTGTGGACCTCGATCCACTCGTCGGAGCTTCTGAGATCATAGGCTACGGACGGATGGATGACCGCGTAGTACTTGCCGTTGATGGTCGGGACCTTATCCTTGCGCATCTTGGTCCTCGCCTTGTTGACCATGTCCGGAGTCAGGAGGGAGAAGGACGCAGCGGCGTTCTTGAGCCCGTTCTGAGTGGTCGGAGTGGACACATAGGCGTTATTCGAGGTGGTGTTGATAAGGTCGCAGTAGAGCACGTTGGTGCCGGTCATGAGAGCGTCTCTGGTGAGAGCTTCCTGAGTCTCGGCGGCGGAAGCGCCCATCTCTTCGGTAGCGCCGAGGATGACGGGATCGTACGCGCGCAGCTCGAGGATGTCGGTGATCGCGGTGTAGGTGCCGTACTGGTTGACCGCTCCGGTCAGAGAGGTAATGCCGAACTTCTGTCCGGTCGGGATGACGCCTTCCTGGAGCTTGTCGGCCCTTGCGAAGGTGTTCCACTTTCTCCACTCGACCACGCCCTTGTGGCGCGCCGGCAGAGCCTGCTTCTTGCCGAACTGGGCGTAGAACATCTCGGTGCGGGCGTTCTCCAGGAGTTCGGTGTCGTAGAATGCCTTGAGGGTCGGGTCGAGGCTGTTCGCGCCGGCGAAGGCCTCGGTGGCGCCCGTGTAGGCGTTGACGTAGTTGCCGGTAGCGTTTACGAGCGTGCCGGCGTCAGCCAGAAGCTGAAGATTGATTTTAAGCATTTGCAGTTTCTCCTTTCATGTTGGCTGGGAGAAACTACCCTGTCTCATCGCATCGGGTAAATTTTCTCCCCTCGGGCAGCGGCCTGCTGTATCTGTTTTTTGAAGGCTTCGCGCTGCTCCTTAGACATATTCCTGTAGTCGAATGTTGACACCGATGCCGGCTGAGGCTGTGCTCCGTTCTCAACGGGGCGCCGCAGCCCTGACTGGATCGAGCTCGACATTTTTGCGGAGATCTTCTGCGCAGCCGCCTGCATGGACGCCTGCTGGATCTCCTCGGCGTGGACGGCATAGTATGCGTCCTTGACCGGTACGCCCCCCTCGGGGCTCGTCATGCGCAGGAAAACGGGATTCCGGAGCTCGGTCTCGAGGTCGAAGTTCGGAAAAATCGCCTTCAGTTTTTCGCCCTGCTGCTGCAGGTTCTGAAGGTGCTGTTCGATTTTCCGCATCTCTAAACCCTTCTGCTCCTCGAGCGCGCGCTTAGCCTGCTCCCGTTCGAGCTGGTCGAGCTTCATGGCAGTCTCCACGGGTACTCCGAGCTCGGCGGCCTTGTCCTCATAGAACGCGGTGTCCTCGGTGACGGCCTTGACAAGCGCGTCAATGTCGAGGTTTTCGATGTCGGATACGTCGATGTCGTGCGACCGGCCTATGAGCTCGAGCGCCGGAGCGAGCTTCGAGAGCTTCTCCTCTGCTGCTTTGCTCTTCGCAATCCGCTTCTGCATCGTTTCCTGCATGGCCTTGTTGTACTCGGGATCTTGCATGATCTCTTCCCATGTCAGTCTCTTCTGTGCCTCGGTGCTGGTGTCGTTCGTGGGCTCGTTCTCGTTCGCAGCGGCGGCCTGCGCGGTGCTCTCCGGCTGAGCGGCCTTCTCAGCTTCGGGCTGCACCTTATACGCCCTGTTTTTTCGGATCTTGTCCTTCGGAACGCCCAATTCCTCGAGACGAGCCTGCCCGTCGTCGGCAGGAGATACGACCGCGCCTGTTCCCTCTCCTCCTTCTCCGCCGGATGCCGCGCCCGCGCCTCCCGCGCCGGCACCGCCCTCTCCGCCGAGGAGCTGAAGGTCCAGGTCTTTGATTAGATATCGCATGTAGGATGCCTCCGTATATGTTCTGCCGCTTAGGTCCGGCGAGTCCTTATACTCGGATGATATAAAAAAGCGCAGGGATTTTTCTATCCCTGCACTTTTGCGTTATAGCCGGCGTTCAGCCCGTGATCTCGAGCGTCAGGTTCTCCGGGTATCTGTTCCTGAGCAGCGCGTACCCGAGGCATATATTGTCCAGAATCACGGTCACCATGTCACCGTACTTCCTGTACGGCTTGATCGAGACCTCGATGTCCCCTTCCTCAAACCTGGTATACACGTTGTCGCTTTTTGCGAACCTCTGCGTCGCGGCGTTGATGCACGCCTGCGCGTAGGTGTACGCGAGTATCGTCATGGCCGAGCAGACGATGTCTTTCCCCGGCACGTCCGCGCCGGCATGTCCTTTGAGCGTCAGCCTGTGGGCTGCGCGGTCATAGACCACCTCTGTCATTTTTCTCCTCCTCCGTCAGGCTGTGAGGCCTCCTGACTCTGCCTGCGGGCGTTCTGTACCCGCGTTATTTCCTGCGCGCCCTCCTGGGCCGGCATCTGTGTGAGATCCTCCGCCGGGGCCGCCGACGGCACCGGCTGTCCGGCGCCCTGGAGTATGCTCTGCGCGAGTCCGTCCGCCATTGCCGGCTCGTACTTCTGCGCGAGCGTGAGCGCCATCTGCTGCCACTGAAGGAGCTGGTCCATCATCGTGCCGTTCGCCGCTATCCTCTGTGAGATGTCGTCCTTCTGGTCGAAGTCCATCATTTCGAGGCAGGCGAGCGCCTGGTCGGTGAGCTGCGGATTGAAGAAACCGAGCTGGAAGAACTGGAGCGCGAGCTCGTTCTGGCTCACTTTCGTGTACACGTTCTTCTTCTGCGCCGAGATTTTGATGTCAAAGACCGGCGTGCGGAACCCGAGGTCGACGCCGAAGTCGTTGCCCTGGTACTGAGGCTGCAGGCCGGCGTTCGAGTAGCTCACGAACTTCTGCATGCCCATCTGCCCGACGATCCGGAACTGCCTCGGCATGTCGTAGAACTGCCTGATGAGCTCGACGCACATGTTCACGATCTTTGTGAACGCCCTGTAGCTGGCCTTCGTGGAGTCGCGGCTTCCCTTGCCGGACGCCTCCTGCAGAGCGGCTATGGCCGAGGCCGCCGTCACGCCGGAAGAGGCTATGCCCTGCGCCGACTCCGTGTTGCCGGAGGTCTCCCTGAGCTCCTGCACGGTGTTCTCCATGACGGAGACGTATACGCCCTGCAGCGGTGCCGAGTCTATCTGCCTGAGGCTGTCCTCGCCGAGGTTGCCGTTGACGTGCACTATCGGCTTCGTGAGGTCGAGGAACTCCTTCTCGTTGACGCCGCCGTCCGTGCGTCCGAAGTATCTCGGCGTCGCTCCCACCATAGCGTTCTTGATGAACGCGGTATTGAGCAGGTCGATGCTCGTCTGCGGATTCTTGCAGAGATCCACGAAGCCGTACCCGCAGTTCGGGTACCCCTCTATCGGGAACAGCGCGTCAAACACGAACGGATAGAGCCCGTGATCATACAGGCCCCTCACAGCCGCGGCCTCTCCGACCGGCGTCTCCGCCATCATCGGCTGCCCGTCCTCGCCTATCACCGGCGCGTTGTTCTCGTCCCGCATGAGGACGTTCTGCGTCGGCGGCGTGACCTCGTTCTCGGTGGCGTACAGGACCGTGTCATCCACAAATTTGCAGTAGTGCAGGATCTTTTTGCCGCCCTGCGCGTACCCGTGGTAGTACACCTCGATGACCGTGGCCTTGTCGTCGGTGTTGACCGTGTCGTCATACAGGAATTTAGTCGACACGAACGACGTCCCCGTTAATTTGTCCGTGAGCTGCGGGTACATCTGCTTGAGCATCGCCTTGTCCGCGAGCTCGGTATGGAATACGAACGCCGAGTCCTGGATGTCCTCTACGCCCGGCTCCCAGTAGAGGTTGAGCAGGCTCACCTTGCTGATGGAGATGTCCCCGAGGCCGCCCAGCTTTCCCTGATCCCACATGATTTTGTATACGCCTGTGCCTGTCTTGAGCTTCTGCCACAACACGTCAGAGTATGTCTGCTCGAAGTCGTTCTGCTCCAGGATGCACGGGATGATGCTCGAGAGCATCGCCGCCTCGGCCTTGTCGGCCTCCTCCCTGGGCAGGAGGTTCGCCTCCGGGTATGCCTCCATGCCGTCGGCGTGCTTCGACACTATGACGTTATGCAGCCAGCCGGACCGGCTCTTGAAGCCTGAGCCGTAGTTCGTGTTCTCCCCGTGTCTCTCCTCGCTGTCGTTTCGCAGCTTCCACCACTGCTCCGAGCTGACTACGCGCCGCTCGAGGTGGCTCTTGCCGGCCTTATACTGCTGCAGTGTGCGCGTGAATTCCAGGAGCTGCTCCCGGCCTATCTTCTGCACCTTCGGCACATCCGGCGTCATGTTAATTACTGCCATGATATTCCCCCTCTGCCGCTCGTGAACTGGTTGAGCGGGTCAGTTATTATCTGCTTCGCAGGCTCCGTCCTGATCGGAGCCACGGGTCTCGACATGCACATGTACCGCCACTCGTCGGCCACATGGTCCTCCATCGAGGTGTCGAGATCCTCTACCCTGTAGTCGTCGTATATGAGGAGCGGCACTGTCCGCCTGAACGCCGTGCAGTTGTCGAACACATACATGCGGGAGTATCCCTCCGCGTCCATCTGCAGCCGGTAGTGGCACTGCATCCAGCCGGCGATCCTCTGGTTGTCCCCGGGCGTGAAATAGATACCATGCTTCATCATCGTGTCCGCGACGCTCTCACCGCGTGAGACGTCCCATATGGACGGGTCGGCCACGCCGGTGATCTCCCTGCCGCGGAGCCACGGGTGCTCGTGCTCCACCCTGGCTATCTCCTCCGCCTGCTTGTCCGGCGTCCACTTGACGCCCTCGTTCGGCGTGCGCGTGCAGCCGTAGAGCTCGAGTATCCGGTACATGACGCCCTCGTAGTCCACTGCCCACCACGCGCATGAAAACGGTTTATTGTAGCCGAAGTCGTAGCTCCGGCATATGGTCCAGCCCCTCGCGTCCCCGCGCGAGATGTCTATCGGCGGTATGACGTGGCAGAACCTGTGCTGTGCTCTCAGCGTCTCGGCGTCGAGTCCTGTCTGCTGCACCGCCTCTGGACTCGGGTTTTCGACGAAGTCCTCGAAGAACTGCCCCTCGTAGACGTCCCACCTGCCGTACAGCCAGGCATCCCTGACCTTCGGCGGCAGCGCCTCGAGCTGCTTGATGTAGTCGGGCTGGGCCTCCATCAGCGCCTTGTTGTCCGTCACGAGCGACTGGATGAACGTGTACTCCTCCGGGATCTCCTCCGGCTCAAACTGCCGGTCGATAAAGATCCGCTTGATGTATCCGTGCCCCTGTCCCAATGTGTTACCACACCGGCTTTTTATCCGATGTCTCTTATAGTTTCCTATAAGTTCAGCATATCTTTTCATCCTTGACGGATGTCGGAGCCTCGTGGCGGGATTATATCTTTTCACCCGCTATGCGTTGCGGCTGGCCTATCTCCGATAAGCCTTCACCTCTGATCGACATGTATGTTCCTTGCCGATGCTTACTGTTGTCTCTTCTCGTAAGCCAAATGTTTGAACATATTTAGTTTTCCAGTTTTTTTCTCCGATTTTTCAATGCACATCACTGTGCAAAGCGGCAAACTTTACCGGGGTTGCAGGTGTAGTACACCCGCTTGGGGAAGTCGTTTACGCCTCGCAGGCAGGCTGTAATCGCGCGCATCTGGTACTCGGTGAGCTGTGTCGCCTCGTCGAGAAATATGACGTCATACTCGACGCCCTGCAGCCTGTCGAGATCCGCGTCCTTCGCGCAGTACATGAAGTCGATCGTGCTGCCGTTCCTGAACTTCAGTATCTTGTCGCGGTCGTTGTACTTGGCTATGCCGAGGAGCTCCTGCCGCAGGATGATGATGTGGTTGTTCACGAGCTCGGGATAGCTCCGGCGCACGATGAGTATTCTGATGCCGGGATACCGTCCTGCGAGGAGTTTCGCCTTCGTGCGCACAGCCCAGCTTTTACCGCCGCCTCGCGCTCCGCCGAAGCCGATGTGTTTTGTCTTGGCAGTCAGAAACAGCTTCTGCTTCTCACTCGGCGGGCTGATAGTCAGCGCCGGCATCAGTCTCCGGCAGGATCAGGCGCCACGATCCCCGCCGCTTTCAGCGCGTCGAGCAGGGCCTTGAATTCCTCAGCCGTCGGTGCCTCTCCTGCTGCGTCGGCCACGTTCGCCGCCATCTTAACGATACCTGCCGCCTCGGTAGTCGCCGCTGTCGGCAGCGTTACAGATGCCCACTTTGTGCCGCCTGCGGTCTTCTGCAGGAACTGCCCCGCGGAGCCGCCCTTTACGTCCAGGACGCCGCCCTCCTCGATGACGATGCCGTCGTCAGTCACTGTCACTCTCGCCGGCATGGCGGGCTCTGTGGCCTCCCCGCGGGCTATCAGGTCCGCCACCTCGTCGGGCACGGTCTGAGTTGAGCCCGCCTCATAGCTGTACCTGGTCTCGTTGATCACGCAGGTCCACGGGTTTCTGTCGCTCGGTATGATTACTGTTTTGCTCATTATGTTTCTCCTCCGTCAGTCAGCATATTGTTCCAGACCATCGTCGAACCTGACGATGATAGTTCTGTCTTCGTCTGTCTCGTCTCTCGATTCTCGCTCGAGCTTGGCTATGCGCGCCCTCTGCTCCTGCAGGTCGAGCTCGCTCTTGAGTGCCTGGATATCCTTTATGTCGCGGATCGCACCCGCCAGGGCGCGAATGCCCGACTTATCCATCGTCACGCCGTCGGCGTCCATCTGCTCGACCGATGCCTCAATCTTAGCGAGGAGTTTGTCGGCGACGGACATCAGCCTGGCATATCTGTCCGCAGCCTTGTTGCCGGCACGCTCCGTGATTTTTGTCATGGCTTTTTCCCGATAATGTCCTCGCTCCTCGACCCACTTTTCCTTACGAGCGATTTCCTGTAAACGTGAGAATGACACCCCATGCTTATCTGCGAGCCTGCGGTAGCTGATATTAGTCGTTATGTATTCAGCCTTGATCTTTAGCCAATCGGCCATGACGGTGTCCTCCTCTGTGATCTGCATATATCCTACACGGCATAGAAGCGCGTTTTCTATCCCTGCAGATAACGGGATAGAAATACTCCGCCCAGGTGCTGTACATTGACAGCGTGGGCAGCCTTCATGCCGACACATCTCTCCATTTTTCTAACCTCCTTAGCACGTTGGCCCGGTCGTTTGACCGGGTCTTCGTGCTTTTTTGGTATCAGAGGCCATATCTCGCGTCCTCCGCCATCTCCTCGTAGTAGCGCAGGTTCTTCTCCCTCTCCGTCGGCCTATGCACCACGCTGTACCCGCAGCCGAGGTACAGGGCGAGGCTCTCCTCGTCCATCTCTCTGAGCCTATCTATCAGGCAGTCCCTGCAGAGGCGCTCGCCGTCCCATTCGAGGAGGAGACCTCCCTCGTACACCTCGTGGCCGCAGTCAGCCACGTCATAGAATTCATCCATCGGATCTCTCATCGTTGTGCTCCTCCTCTCCGTACTTGGCCTGCATTATCATGCGGTACACCTCGCAGTATGTATACCGCCGGCAGCAGAACACCTGCATGTGCTGCTCCTGCTGTGCGTGGAACCTCCACCTCACGTCAATGGTGCACCGGTCCGCGAAGCCCTCACACACGATCTTTTTCCGCCCGTCGTCATACAGGTAGAACGGGCACTGGACGTCTGCCTGTAGATATGACCCGCTCGGCATGGCGTCACCCCGCTGTCGTCCGACTTTTGAGCGGAGGCGGATCTCCCGCACCCGCCTTCCTGCACAGCTCGTCCCACGTCTTCCACGCGACTGAGTAAATCGGATCAGATGGGTGCTTGTCTATGTACTCCCGGAACGTCGGCACGCCGTGCGAGTGGTAATATTCCCTGAGCTTTTCCCGGTATAAGTGCATCCGGAGCACGCTCTCCCTCATATCGTCAGACATGACCGTCTCTTCAGTGTCGTCGTGTTCGGCCTGCGCCTTTCGCTGTCCTTCTATGAAGTTTGCGATGTCTCCTGGTTCGGGCGTGAACACTGAAGTCCGGGTGTAAGCAAGGATCGCCTCTCTGACTTCATCGTAGCTGTACGGCTTCAGCACAAGGTACCATCCGAGCACCGCTTCCTCGGAAATTTCGCGGTATAATCTCGGATAAACCGCGGCCAAAAACTTCTTCAGCTTCTCTGTTTCGTCTCTTTTCATCTCTCTCCCTCCCGGAATTCTTTCAGATTTTTGAGCCTTTTCGGCCCCTGTATAGTTATGCTAAATCTGTTACTCTGTACGGATGGAGATAGAGAGAGAATAATAAATATCTATATCTCTGCCTATATCTCTACCTATACCTCTACCTCTACCTATATCTACTTGCTCCAAACCGGAACGAACATCCCTTGAGGTTACTTCAAAGTTACTGCGAGGTTACTGCGAGGTTACCCCGATGTTACTTTAAGGTTACCTCGGGGTCTGCTGTCCTGCAGCGGACTTTTTTCTTGATGCTTCGAGCGTCGGTTTAATCAGCCCGAAGATCCTTTTGCCTGTCGCCGAAAGATCCTTCTCGCCGGGCTCGTCTCCGTCGAGAGCGTATTTGATTATGGCCGTCAAAATGCTCGTCTGGTCCTTCTTTGACAGGCCGTCCGTCGCCTCCCAAAACGACCTGTAGAACGTAAACTGCTTCCTTTCCATTTACTGCTCCCCTCAGAACGGCAGTTCCCCGTCGTCCTCTTCAAGTTCTGTGATCTCCGGAGCCGTCGCCTCCGCCTCTGCCTCCGAGCTCTCGGCCCTCTTGCTGTCGGCAAAATAGATGCTGTCTACGAGCACCTCGGCGCTCCTGCGCTTTCCTCCGTCCTTGTCGGTCCAATCTCTTATCTGGAGCCTTCCGCTCACGACTGCCATTCTGCCTTTTGCGAAATACTTTCCGACGAATTCGGCCGTATTCCTCCACGCGACGCAATCGATAAAATCCGTTGTCTTCTCGCCGTCGCGGGGACCGAAGTCCCTGTCGACAGCAAGCGTGAACGATGTGACCGGCGTCCCGTTCGGCGTACGCCTGAGCTCTGGATCGCGCACAAAACGGCCCATGATCGTGATCCTATTCAGCATTGACGTCGCCTCCTGTACGCAACAGATGTGGCTCTATAGCATCAAGGATCTTGCCGAAAACATCGTCGTAGATCGCTTGCTGCTCCGGGGAGTCAAATTGACCGACCGTTCTCACGAACTCCCGTTCTTCATATGTTCCGGTTCCGAATCGTAGACCATTGAGATGCTGATATTCGCCTCCTCGCTTAACAAATACCTCCTTCACGACCCTCGGAATGCAGCAGGACCTGACCACGCGGCTAATGTCCTTAATTACCTGCTTAGCCGCTATTGGACCGTCAATATAATCCTTGAACATTTTCTCGGCGCGATCAGGCGTCCGTTTAGTTTTCGTTTTTCGGAGCCTCGCAATCTCCGCCTGTAGCTGCTTGATTTGAGCGTCAATATCCTTGTTCGTCATCGTTAGTTCGCCTCTTCTCCGGTCTCCGCGTCGATCTCATATACGGTCTCGTCGGGCACAGTGTACATGTCCTCTGTCAGGGACGTCTTTATGCTCTCGTCCTGGGCTACGCCCCTGACGAAGTCGCTCTTCAGCGGCGCGTATTTCAGCACGCGCTTGAGCACGGTCTTCTTCGCCATCTCGTCGAAGTTCGTCACCCACGGTCCACTGCTCACGCTCTTGGAGTACCTCTTCGCGTGCGCCATGATGTCCTCCATGCTCATGACCTCGAATCCATAGCCACCGTCCTTGGTCTTGAACACGGCGTAGTAGGCCACCGCCGCGCCCCTGTCCTTTGTCGCCGGTATATGTTTGAGCTGAGGATCGAGCCCGAACGAGTACTCAAACTCGTCGTTCTCGCAAACCTCGTGCGCCTGGATGATGGATACCTCTCCGCTCCGGTACGCGAGGTCGATGAGCCCCTTGTACCCGAGCTGGAACTGCGCCTCGGTCCTGCCCGTCTTGCCGTTGCGATACGGCAGGAGATAAGCCTGTCCGAGCGCCGTGTTCGGCTCTACGCCGAGCTGTGCCGCGGTCATCATCGCGCCGAGAAAACTCTGCGGCGTACACTCCGCGAGCTTGGGATTGACGCTGACGGCGCTGAGCACCATCCTCGTGAACCTCTCCGGAGTCAGTACGCTCGGCAGAGCTTTTTTTATCTCCGGTTCCATGACCTTGATGTAGTCCTGCAGCGTCTTCTTCGCCGGCGCCGCAACAGCCTTCTGCTGGTTCTGAATGATTCCTTCCATTTTCTACACTCCTTTTCTTTATCCTCTGTTAGTTATTCTGAACGGCCTTGACGTGCCCGTCTTGAAATACTGCGGCGGGATCGGGCCGTGATCCGCCTCCCATTTTTTTCGGTCGAACGTCTGCCGCTGCTGGCTCTTCCAGGAGACCGTGTAGTCCCCGTAGGTGCCCGTTTCTGCTGTGCCCATATATTCCTTTATCTGGTTCTCATATGCGGCGAGCTGCTCCTCCAGGCGCCCGAGGGCCTCCTTGAGATGCCCGTAGCCCGCCAAGGCTGAGCTCATGGGCATGAGATCCACTCCCTGCGACGCCTCTGAGTCACGGTATATCGTGCTAATGGCCTCAGCCGTGGACTCAGAGCCGTCTATGTCAGGCGGTATACCGCTCTTCACATGCTCCCAGAACTCCGCCTCCGCCTTCGCGAGGGCGGCTATCTCGTCCTCGTCGCGCCGGATCTCAAAGTACCAGAAGCCCCTGCCGAGTACGAGCACTCCGAGATACCAGGCCTCCGCGCCCGTGACCATAAGATAGTGCATTACCTGGGCGTACCACGCCTCCGGATACCTGCCGTTCCTGCACTGATCGAGGACCTCCCACGAACTCGTGGTCTTGCACTCGAGGCCGGCAGCCTCCCCGACTATCTGCCTGTCTATGTTCGCGTGCGCATACGGATAGTCGGAGTTGTATATGATCGCGTTCGACTTCCGGACCTTCTTGCCGGTCGCCTCTGTGAATCGCGCCGCCACATAATCCTCAAGATCGTTGCCCAAGCGGACAGCCTCCTTGTCGCTGATGTCCTCCGGCACTATGCGTCCCGTCTTCTCCGCCCACAGGGCGTACGGGCTCGTGTATCTATTCAGCCCGAGCACGGCGCCGGCGTCGGAGCCGCCTATGCTCTTCCGCCTCTCCTCGAGCCACTCCTCGCGGCTCATGCCGAGCGTGCTGATTTTACTTATCTTCTCCATTCTCCCCGTCTCCTCCTACGGCCTGTACCAACCGACGTACCTGAGCCTGTCGAATATAAAACGTTTATTCCTGAACTCCAGGTACCACCTGCCCTTAATCTCACTGTTGCGTCTGATCCTGAGCATCGCCGTTCTCCTTTCCGCCGTCGTCTTCCAAGAGCTCGACGGTCCTGTAATTGAATCCGCATACCAGGCAGCGCCTGCCCCTGCGGACTATCCCGTTGTACCTCGTGCGGCAGTCGTATATGGTCGACCTACCTCCGCATACAGGGCAGAACTTAACGCCCCTTCTTGTGTTCATTCCCGTCAGCCCTCCTTAAGCGGTGCCTCAAATATTCAAGCAGCATGCTTAGCACACCCCACACATAGTCGTCATCCATAAACAACTCTCTCACCAGATAAATGCGCCCATATAGTGCCCACAGTTCTTCTCTCGCGCTCGCTTCGCGCTTTTTAACGACCTTTAGCCGCACCGTCCTTTTCCTCCTTCACCTTATACCCCGCCTTCCGCATCTGCCGTATCCACTCAGCCGGTATAGGAGCTGTGTAGACGGCCACCGTCTCCCGGTCCTTTGTTACTGTGATCGTCATTGTTTCCCCTCTGCTTTTTTAATTCCAAACACGCACCAGTCTTTATCAAGCCCTAATCCATGTATAAGATAGGTAATTGTAAACGGTGTTTCATTCAGTGGATGATTAATGGAAAGTTTGAGATCATCTATTACCTGAAAAATAACAGTATCCCCTTTTTGATATCCTCTGTCGTTATATCTAATTTCAAAAGGCTTTTCACCGGATAATACAGCATCAGCATAATTCCAATTAATTTTTATGTGATGTGTCATCTTCAACCTCCTGTTTCAGCCAGTCGAGCCATTTATCATAGCAATCCGAACACCACCCAGTCTCATCTGCTGGACAGCACACACATTCGGGATAAATCATATCTCCCATGTATTTTGCTAATTCCTCATCCGTCATGGATCTTATGCGGTCTGCGTTAGTCATTGTTAGCCCTCCTCCGCGCTGTTTATTTCAGCCATTAATAAGTTACCTCGATATATCTAATTCCCCACGTCAACGCCTCTTTGTGCGTGTCAAAAAACATGTCTATCGTGTGTCCTTTAATGCCGGCGCCGGTGTCCTCGGCTATGTACTCGTGGCCGTCAATGTAGACCCTGCTGCCTAACGGAATGACCGCAGGATCGACCGCTATCGTCCGGCCTGCTGTCGCCGTAGTGCCTGTCGCCGTGATGCCGTCAGATTTGCCGCAGCACTTCGAGCACGGGCAGTATCCGTATATTTTGAAGGTCTCGGTCTTTCGGTTTTTCATGGCCGCCTTTTCCTCATACCATATCTCCGACGCTCTGCGGATTATCGGATCATCCTCAGGCAGCCCCATAGCCCGCGCGATCTCCGCGATCTCGTGGGCTTTGACCTGCTTATATGTCCAGCTCGCAGCCCCGGCCTTGACCGATAGGATGATTGCCGCCACGGCGAGAATCAGCAGGCATAGGATCGTCGCTATGATCTGCCATCCATGTTTTGTTTTCATTCTTATTCCCCCTTGAAATACCAGTTGATTAGCTCGATCGCCTGGGCACTGCCCCAGCAGACCTTGGCGAGATACCCCGCCTTGTTGAGTTGCTCGAGCCATCGCTCCTGTGACGCTGTCGGTTTGTTGCGCCCGACCTTGAGCTCAATGAACAGCCCGTGCTTCCCGTGCCTTGCGACCGGGAACATCATGTCCGGCACCCCAGGTTGAACGCCGGACCGCTTCAGGTACATCGCCTCTTTGGCGTCCCTACGCCCGCCGTTCGGTATGGCGAACATGGGGTACCGCTTCAGCGTGCAGTACTGCACTATGGCCTCCTGCTCAATCGCCTCTCTCTGCATCGGATCGCTCCCTCCGTCTCGGCAGGACCTTATGCCGGAGTCCCGTTGTCTCGTCGAGGATCATAGGCAGTCTCTGCCGGCGCTCGTGCTCCTCGCTGTAGAATCCGCAGTGCGCGCAGTCGATCTGCAGTCCCGTCGAATGGGATGCGCACCGCCCGGTTTGCAGGCATTCGCCCACGACTCCTGTCATGACCTGAACCACCCCGCCTTGCATCCGCCGACCGTGAAGATCAGCAGGCACACGACCACAGCCGGCAGACCCGTCGATATCGGGCATATGAAGTGCTCCATGCCGCCGACAAAGCCGATGGCAAGTATCAGCGCCGCAAAGGCGATGCACCCGCTGATACGCCGCTTAGTTCTCGCTCTCAGCTTCATCGCCTGCCCGCCTCCTTGAGCACGTCGCGGACCGGCTTCAGGCTTGACAGTCTGCTTATGGCCCTCGATCTCTCCATCCTCTCGTACCGGTCGAGCTCGTCGAGATCTGTGCTGATGTAGTAGCCACGTCCGAAGTTCACGATCGGCACGCCATCTCTTCTCGCGAGCTCAATCTCCTTGCGTACACGCCTGTCCGGCAGGCCTGTCCATGCGCAGAGCATCTCGCGCGTCACCGCGCTGTCTCGTTGTGTCGATAGGTATGATGTTATAGGTCTTTCCATGTTATCCCTCCTGTGTCGCCAGACTCTCAAGCCATTCCATTAGCGGTCGCTTGAATATCGTTCTGAGGTGGTCGCCGTCGGGAGTCGGCGCGCTTATCGCCCAGGGCACCGCCCCGGCGTCTGCCCATGCAGTGAGCTTTGCGTAGCTGATCTTGACCCCAAACGAGCGCATGATCGCCATAGCCTCTTCGATCGTCAATGTCTCAATCCTCATCGCTCTACCCCTTGACTTTCATAACTGGTGTACAGATCTAACACCGGGCGATGAAAGAGATCATCATAAGAGACCGCAAAACTCTCCACTTTAAACGTCTTGAACGCAAAATCACATCTGTCGATGTTAGCAACCTCGTACCGGGACAATTCCGCGCGTTCGCTTTCTTTAGTCCTTGTGTCATAAAAGTGCAGCACGACCTCCGCGCTCGAACTTCCCGCGTGATACAATTTCAAAAACTGTCCGACTTTCATTTTTGGCTCTCCTTCGTCAATGTCTCAATTCTCATCGTTTTCATCCCATTCTCCGTCGCTGTCGCCGTCGCTCAGGCTCATAAGGTATTCCATAGTGATACCCTCCGCCTCGAGCTGCCTGCCCTTTCTCTCGTATGTACGGAGCGTGTACATGTACTGCCGCCTGCGGTATCTGATGCGCTCCTCTTTTTTCGCCAGCTTTACATGCTCGTCCTTCAGCAGCCTCGCGATTTCTTCCTCGACCTGCTCATCGGTCAAAAACTTTTCCCGTAACATCTCAAGCCTCTTTTCTCGCGATAAGAACCTCTATTGCATCCTCAACAGCGGCCCTGCCCCGCGCAGGGTTCCGTTTTCCGTTGAGTATCATCGACAGATAATTCTCAGCCACTCCCATCTCGCGTGCGACATCCTTCTGCCTGATCCCGTTTACCTTCATTCTCGCGATTGCGTCGCCTATCCATTTCTCCAGCATTTTTACCCTCCGTTCCTTAAAGCCTTATAATGTCGGATGTCAATAGATATCCGACATTTTTTGTGATATTTTTCCTCTGTTCGATTAATATCACAAAAAATGTTGCAAAAGTTCACAAGCCATGCTAAAATAGTTTTGAATCAATATTTAATTTTTGCCACGCAGAGAATTTCCGCGAGGCTGTGTTTTGTTCGCTTTGTTCACCTTGCAAGGCCTATTATAGGTAAACTTATCGAACAAGTCAAGTGCATTTGTTTACTTTTTTCGCTTTTGTAGCATTAAACAAAAATGGATGGTGAATTTTGTGAACTTTTATGAACGGTTTTTAGGGCTGTGTAATGGTATCGGCAAGACTCCGTCAGGAGTGGCCGCTGAGATTGGCATAGCCCGCTCTACAGTGAACAAATGGAAAAACGGCGGCAACCCCACTGATGCTACCGCATTAAAAATTGCAAACTATTTCAAAATTTCTTTTGATGAATTGATAAACAAAAAAGAGCCCACCGATGAAGCCGATGAGCTCATGGAGTACCTCGAAATGCTCCGCACCAGGCCGGAGTGCCGGATGCTGATGTCTACCGTCAAAGGCGCGACGAAGGAACAGGTCGAGGCAAATGTTAAGTTTTTGGAGAGCTTAAGGAAAAAATGACTGAGGGCATAGATTATTTTGTCCGGTACGTAGATTTCCCCAACCGGGCGAACGACGGCTGCACGGTCGTAAATGACGACGGTACGTATGATATTTATCTGAATACCCTCTATCCGCGGGAACATCTTCAGAAAAAACTGGCGCACGAGCTCCGCCATCTTGAATCCTCGCATTTTTATACGTTGTTAAAAACTATCGACGAGATTGAAGAAGAGGCGGACGGCGAGCTGCCGGATTTCATGCAGCCCTGCCCGCCGGGCAAGATCCGCGAGTTCCAATCCCTGGACGCGCTGTACGAGTGGACCACAAAAGTGAGTGAGTATTTAGGCATAGATCCGTTTTGACGGACGTGCGGCATCGCCGCCGCAGGGAGAGATATGAAAAGGTTTATTTCCTGGATTGTTCTTGTGTTTTGTATATTCTTTGTTTATGCAGTGGGCAACTTTGTTATACGATTGCTCTTTGCTTTTCTTGACTGGTTAAACGCCGCAAGCCCCGGCGTATATTGGTTTCTGCTAATCATAGGCGGCGGTATAGGTCTTGCTATCCTTATTCTTCCATTTGCTCTCGGAATCCCTATCGCTATCAAGACCTCTGAGACAATATGCCTGTCGAGGAGAGGCATACGGTATCTGATATGCGGCATCGTTTTCGCTGTATCTTCCGTCCTCAATATAATTTTTTTGATAGCAGGCACTTCTGAATTTTCAATATTCTCCATTATTTATCAATGCATCTTCACGCTTGTGTTTCTCTTGTCCTATAAGGCAAATCTTGGAGAAACTTGGGAAAATGGCTGAATCGCTCATAGGTAAAAACCATGCTTTGTCAAAAAAGAATTATTAATTTTTTATAAATTTAGTTGACTTTTTAAACAAAACTGCATACAATGAGGGTACAAGGGAAACCTTGAAGATGTAGTCGTAGAGCGCGACTACCGCAGGAAAAAGAAAGCTCAATGGATGATTTGCTCGTAGAGCGCGAGCAGCATAATATAAAAAAAGCTCAACAGAAGATATGCCCTCTGTTTTATGCAGAGGGCTATTTTTTATGGTGGTGGGATAAATGCAATTTATTACTCTCTCAGATAAATTCTATTCTCTGTATTCACAGTATCCTGAAATATTAAAAAAACGGAACAGGCCGTATGCCTGTATTGAAGTGCTGATAAACGGCGTGAAGTTTGCGGTTCCTCTCCGCCATCACATTTCACATAAGTATTCCTTTATAACTAAAGCGGATTACGGACTGGACTATACTAAAACCGTCGTTATTGAGGATGATTCTTATATTGGGGAAACCGGAGTACAGATTAACCAGGAGGAATTCAAAGCTATTTCCGGTCGGGAAACTTTCATAAGAAATCAGTTGATTAAGTACATAAGAATATACAAAAAATCATGTAAATATACTGATAACGTGCATTATAAGAGCATAAGGCAGTATAGTACATTACAGTATTTTGAAAAGTATATTGATAACCTATAAAGGAGCATAAAAATGCTTTGTCAAAAATGTAAGGCAGAATTGAATAGCGATATGGTATACTGCCCTTACTGCGGCAAAAAACAAATGCCGACGCCTCGCAAGCGCAGAAAACGCGCGAACGGCACCGGCAGTATATATAAGATGCCCGGCAACAGGACGAAGCCCTGGGCTATTTATAAAGGCGGTGTCTATGTCGGATATTATAAGACCGAGCGGGAGGCGCAGGATGCCCTGGAGCGTCTCGCAGGCAGAACTCCTAACAAGATATATAATTATACTTTTTCGGAAGTATATAAAGGATGGAGCCCTTCACATTTTAAAGACGTACAGAAGGGCGCGGCAGAACAGTATGAGCGAAGCTATGCCGTGTTTAAGGAACTGCATGACCGCCGCTTCAGAGACCTGCGAACGATCGACTTTCAAACCGTTATCGATAAGCACTCAAGCAAATCAGTTAATACCGTAGATAAGTATAAACAGCTTATTACTCAAATGTCTGAGTGGGCGATCGAAAACGAGATAATTAATGTCAATTATGCATCTTATGTAAAAGTACGAGGCCGGCCTGCAAAATCCCACGAACCATTGACGGACGAAGAAATAAAACTTATAGAAGCAGACCCGTCTGATACATCTCGTATAGTTCAGATGCTGCTTGCCACCGGCATGCGGATAGGTGAACTGTTCAGCCTGCCTCTTGAAGATTACCACGACACTTATGTGGTGGGCGGTGAAAAGACAGTGGCCGGTCGTGAGCGCATCATACCCATAAGGCCAGAGGGAAGAAAACACTTTGCGTATTTTGCCGGCCTTGCCCAGGAAAAAGGAGGCAGCCTGCTCCTGGACGGTTATTCCGGCAATAAGAAGGTTGCCAATTTCAGGAGACGAGATTACAAGAAACTACTTGAGCGTCTTGGTATAGATAAAAGCAAAACGCCGCACTCGACCCGTACAACATACGGGACTCGTGCGGCGATAGAGGACGAGCTCTCCCCTGCAACACTGCAGAAAGTGCTCGGCCATAAACAGTTCGATACCACTCAAAAGTACTACAACAAACCGGACGCGGGCCAGCTTGTCGAAGCCGTAGAAAAGAGCTTGAAAGCTAAAGAATAACGCTCGCGGTTTCTACAAATTACTTACAAATTTAATTTAAGATTTTTTAAGTTGCTGAAAAAGTTCCGAAAACGTACTATTTTGTGCGTTTTTCGGAACTTTTTTGGTGCTCCAGCGGAGATTCGAACTCCGGACACCCTGCTTAAAAGGCAGAAATTCTAAACTTTTTTTAGTAAATAATGCAAAATATCGCGAATTATTGCAAAATATTTGAACTTTTTTACTATAGCAATTCGCGACAGTTCACCATAGTTTTCACTAATTACTTACACATTTCTTACACTTCTTCTGTAGTTTCCTCTTCAGTATCATCTTCCGTAACTGCCTTTACAAATTCCTGGCAAGTCGATTCAATAAGCATTTTTATTTCAAACTCGGTAAAGGTTATGCCCTTGATATTCAAAAGCTCCGTTATCGCCGCGACTGCCTTATTGTATTTGTCCTGCCCGTGCAGGTCCTTGTATATCTGCTCCACAGCCTTGACGCATGTCCTCACGACATCCTTCTTAATTTTCGTGTCGATGTACTTGTTGTATATCCTCTTGACCGCGAGCCCAATGTAGCCCGCAAAGAATGTCAGTATCGCGTAGATAATAGTCACGCCGTAGGTGTTGATAAACTGAATTGCCATCTTTTAGCCGTCCTTTCTCTTAAGTGCCGCCTCGACCGCTCTCTTAGCCATGAGCGCCGCCTGGTATCTCGGTATCAGTCCGCACGGATTAGAGCCGTCCGTGATCCCCATGTCCATAGCTTCCTGCAGCTCCTTCTTAGCCCAATTAGGCGCCTGCTGCGTCTTGAGGTATTCGCTCAGTGTCGTGTATATCTGTTCGCCTGTCATGTTGTCGTCCTCCTTCTCGGGATCAAATTTAAATCTTACCGCTCCGGCTATGACGCCGAGAGATCTGTTCCTCAGCATGACCGTCCCGCCGTTGTCGTCACTCGCTATGCTCGTGTTCCCTTCGATGCTCGTCACCTGTGTCTTAGATGCTGAGACGCAGATGCCGGTATGCGTGACGCCCGTGCCTTTAAAATCAAACATGAGTACGTCGCCCGGCTGATATCCGCCCCGGACATATAAGCCTTTCGGCCTGTAGAAGTTAATCAGAGCGTTACAGCTCGCCGTCCTGTATATGCTCCCGCCGGCCTCGTGGATAACCCACTGAACGAAGGTCATGCACCAGGGATAATCAGACCCCCGCACGGGCTTACCGTAGTACCAGGTATTGTATTTTACGTTGTTCGAGTTAGGCGGATTCTCCTTAGTGCCGAGCTGCGACTTGGCTATCTCGACTATTTTTGCCGCCGTCGCCGGTATGTGTATAAGGTCCATGTGTTCCTCCTATTTCTTTGCTATCTCCGCGGCTGCTACCCTCTGCAAAAACGCCTGGTATTCCTCCTGCGCCGCCTGCGCCGCGTGCTTTGCCGTTTCCACATTTCCGTTGTTGTGCCCGCCTGTGAGCGCGTTCGCCGTCACTACGGAAAGCTGCAGCGTCGCGCTCATCATCTGCATACTCAGCCTACTCTCTTCCGCCCGTCTCTCTTCCCGCATTTCCTCTTTTTCTTTCTGTGCTTTTGTCTGTTTTCTTTCCTTTGCCGCCCTCGCCTCGATCAGTGCCACTATGACGGCGGATACCGCCGGAATTATGTATTGCCACATACTGCCTGTCCCCCTCTTGCTGTCTTAATGAGCCAGTCGTCTGAGTTCCATGCCCCCGCCTCGCTCGGATATGTGCCGTGCCGATTTATTTTTAAAGCGTTCTCCGCCGCTATACAGGCAGTCGGATCGTTCTCCCAATTAAGCAGCCATGTTAGATGTACCCATGCCTCCCTGCTGCCGTACTCCCGCACGGCCCGCCATGCGTACTCTCTTGCGCCCCTGTAGTCGCCTGTGCGCCACATGCAGCGCGATATATATACGCAGCTCATTGACCGCTGCTCCTGCCACATATCAAAGCTGAGCGCTTCTGTCAAGGCGTCTATAGCCTTGTCCCACTGACTGAGGTACATATACTCGCGGCCTAAATAGTGCCAGGCGCGCCCGTCTGTGGGATTTTCCTCCGCGTCCAGTTCCAGCAATGGCAGATAGCTCCGCGGCTTGCTTAAATCCTGATGATGTACTACCTTAAAGCCTGCGTCCCTTATCGGGCCGGCGCCGCATAGTACCTCGTGGCATGCGTGCCGCCATGTCCAGCCCTCGTCCCTGTGTGCGCGGATATTCTTGAAACTGCTGTCGCCGTTGTCTATCTCTATTCGCCAGCCGTTCGCGTCTGGCGCCTGTTCCAGTTTGGAGCGCCAGCCCGCCTCAGGGATCTCGTCGAGATCCAGCGAGACGTATATATCCGCCCCGCTCTTTTTGGCCTGTTCTAAGGCGTAGTTTCTCGCTGCGTCAAACCGGAAGGGCTCGGTGAACTGAGAGACTATAGCCCCGCCCGCCCTGAGCAGTGCCGGCGTGTTGTCCGTCGATCCCGTGTCTGTGACATATACTACGTCCGCCTCGCCGACCGCGGCCAGCCATGCCTCGATATTTTCCCCCTCGTTGCATGCTATAGCGTAGACGCATACTCTCATTCTGTGACCTCCGTCCATCCGTATACGCCCGGCTCGTAGATGTTGGCGTCCATCGTGCTAATCCAGTGCTTCTCATTGTGGGATACCTTATCGCCGGTATTGTACGCGTCGTGCGCGCCCTGTGGCTGCTGCCACTCCGGCCATTCCTCCGTAGGATTACCGGCCTTCACCCATAGACTCACGGCGACGTCAGGCGTCCAGTCGGTCTGTGACGTGTGATCCAGTATGCACTTATACAGGATATCCTCGTAGGCTCTGAGATTGCCGGCCTCGTAATCTGTGTCCTCTTCCCAGGGCAGGAACATGTCGGGGTATGCCGCGGCGGTCTCCTCGTCGATCTCGCCGCTCTCCGCCAAGAGGCGGAACGATATGCCGCCCGTCTGTTCGAGCTCGCTTACCCGCTCGCCTATCGTCTTAGGCGGTTTGTAATCTTCGGGGAGATTCGTCAGCGTGATCGCGCCGGCGCGTATGATCTGCCTCTGCCAGTCCTCGGCGTTGTCCTCGCGCAGCAGAAAGCCGTCGTTCGCGTAGACCTCTATGATCCCGCTCACGGCCTCGATATTAACGAGACTGTCGCCCGTGAATATGAGCGTTTCAAAGCCCGTGGCCCTGCGGATATTTTCGTATGTGTTTCCGTTTATCGTTATGTACATGGTCCGCCTCCCTTATGATGTAGTCACGGTTATGCGGCTATAGTATGCTTTGCCGCCGCTGTAAAACAGGCTGATGCTTGCCTGCGCTATCCCGCTCGGTACCGTCCATGAGTAGGTCTCCTTGCCGGAGTTGGTGCTCAACACTGTTGTGTTGTCGATCATTACATAGCCGTTGTTGGACGACCGGCCGTAAATTGTGAAAATAATCGTGTCACCGGGCAGAACAGAGAATGTATCGCCGTCCGTGTAATATGTGTTTCCGCCGTGCTGCACGCAGCAGTTTGTCGCGTCGCCCGTGTTGGATATCGTTACGGCAATTCCCCCCGTTGCTTCCTCCGGATATCCCCGTCTTGCAAAAATACAATTCATGCCGTCACCTCAGTCTATCCCTATGATCGACGCGCCGTATGTGCCGGCGCCAAGTGTCAGGTATCCGCTGGATACTGCGCCAGCCTGCCAGTTCGGCGTGACCTGGTTAAACTTAGTCCATGTCGAGCCGTCGCATTCCCATATTACAAGACCTGTATCCGCGCCGTAGCCCGTATATGAGCTGCCGTTCATTTTATATCTCGTAGTCAGATAGAACGCATGACTCTTGTCCGTGTTTGTCCGTACATATCCGGTAGTCGATGCGTTGCGCCCTGCGACTTTCACAAGCGACATGGCACTGAGCACCGCGTCCGTCTGCGCTGCCGTGTACGACGGGAATCTCACGAGCACCAGCGAGGCTCCGTATGCTAATGAGCTTATGCCTGCTGTGGAGAATTGGGTATCCCAATATACGTTATTGTTGTAGACCCGTATCGAGCACTGTCCGGAGTTGCCCGCGCCGTTATATCCATACGCATTAATAGGCGTGCCCGGTATGCTGCTCGACGTCGCCTTCCATATACCTATATACCCGTCGCTTATTGACAGAAAATATGCTGCTCCGCTCGCTGGGATATTGCTCCTGGCTATTGGACCTATTTCACCCTGCGACGACAGATTCCGCGAATAATCCGCGATCAGCGTCATATCCGCGAGCACTTCCCTCAGCGTCGGCATTGCCGGCTCTGCTACAATCTTTCTTGGAAGTTTACAGATCATATCTTTCTCACTCCCATACGTTTATAACTATAGGCACGTTCACGCTCGGCGCGTCGCCGACGCATTTCGCTGTTATGCTCCCCGACGCTGTCGTGATAATAGAGATAAGCCCGAAGCCCTCAAGAATATCCGCGTCCGCGTCTGCGTCGCTGCCGGAAAGCACGCAATCCACAACGGGCGCGACGTCGTATGTCGCCTTGATGCCCGTAACATTGACCGTCTGCGTCTTGTATCCGCCGCTCGTGCTCCATCCGCTCGATGAAAGCGTCGCCGTATACTGCGAGGCGCCTACCTTGCTGTTCGCTAAATCATAGGCCGTTTTAACCGCGCTCGCCGTTGCCGCCAGCGTCGTGCTCGTGCTGTTCACGGCGTCGCTCAGTTTTGTAATGCCGAAGCGTCCGGTCGTTGCCGTAACCGCGTCGGACATGTGCCATTCCGTACCGTCATAGACGCAGGTTTTTACGGAGTTGGCCAGCCAGTTCGTCGCGGAGTTGCCGACATTCATAACAAGCGATTTTGCTCCGGTGTTGTTGACGTTCATCGTGAGGTTAGAGGCAGTGTTAGAATATGTAAACAGTACGTTGATTGCCGCCCCTGTTTCGAGCTCAAACCCCGGACAGGTAACTAACTTGGCCGCAGTTCCCGCCGCGGTATCGCATGTTCCGTAATGTACGCCGCTTGGTCCGGTCGGTCCGGTCGGTCCCGTGGGCCCTGTCCCACCCGTTGGCCCCGTGGGGCCCGTAGGGCCGGTAGCGCCTGCGCCCGTAGGTCCGGTAGGCCCTGTCGGTCCTGTGACCGTATTGCCGTCAGCTCCGGTTGGCCCCGTGGGCCCTGTCGGTCCGGTCGGTCCGGTCGGTCCTGTCGCGCCCTCGCCTGTCGGACCTGTCGGCCCGGTAGGTCCGGTAATAGATGTACCGTCCGCGCCTGTAGGGCCTGTCGGTCCTGTCGGTCCTGTGGGTCCTGTGACTGAGGCTCCGTCCGGTCCTGTCGGGCCGGTGGGCCCTGTCGGGCCGGTTACTGTAGCGCCGTCTGCTCCGGTAGGCCCTGTGGGGCCTGTGGGGCCTGTCGCGCCCGCGCCTGTTGGTCCTGTAGGCCCTGTGGGCCCGGTGCCGCCCGTCGGGCCTGTGTCGCCTTTTGCGCCCTGAATAGCGCCGTTATTGACCCACTCACTATTGACAGAGTCCCATACATATATGTCATAGGGTGCCGCAGATCCTACACCGTAAATGTCGCCCTCCTGCGGGCTCGGTACTGCCGCTTGCAGCGCCGCGAGATCCGCATAATATCCCTTGATCGTGAAGCCGTTGCCCTGCGGGCCAGTTGGCCCCGTTGGTCCGGTTGGCCCTGTGCCACCGCCTGCGCCCGTAGGCCCCGTCGGGCCGGTGATGCTTTCTCCCGTCGGGCCTGTCGGGCCGGTCGGCCCCGTGGGCCCCGTGGGCCCTGTGGGCCCCGTAGCTCCGGCTCCCGTTGGACCGGTAGGCCCCGTAGGCCCGGTCGGACCAGTATCACCTGTAGGGCCGGTATCTCCCGCTCCTGTCGGTCCTGTCGGCCCGGTCGGGCCGGTTGCCCCGGCAATCCCATCTTCGCCCGTCGGCCCCGTAGGCCCGGTAATGCTCGCCCCCTGCGGCCCGGTTGGTCCGGTGCCGCCTGTAGGCCCTGTTGGACCAGTAGGGCCTGCATCGCCTACGACCTTGCCGAGGTCCACAGTGCGGTCATCGGTCATAGTCAGGATGAGGTGCCCGCTCGAGTCTATCTCCGCGGATCTGACGCCTCGTCCCACATAGCCGATGAGCTCTGCCTCTAAGGCCGGTGCCAGTGCGTCCAGATCCCCTACGATCTGTTCGATGTTCTCAATGTTAAGACTCATATCGCGCCCCCTATTCCACTACGACCACGTTCTCGTCCGCCAGTGTCGTGCGGTATTCGCCGTTATAGTAGACGTCATATCTGTATTTGCCGCGTGTGAACAGCGCAGTAACAGTGCTGTCGAACGCCATTGTGATCGTGTTGTCGGTGATCGTTGTCTGCGCCGCAGCGCCGAAGGAGAACGTCTTAACCGTCTCTTCTCTGCAGTTCCGGAAAACGATATCCACGTCATCCGTCTGGTCGTCTATCGTAATAGGCTCTCCGTCCTGATCCTTCAGATCAATTCTCACAGTCAGCGAAAACGTGTCTCCCTGGTACCAGTAGATAATGCCGTTGACAATTCTCGGAGATCGCTTCGCGCTTGGAAGTCTGGCCATGTGGTTGCCCCCTTTCATTCTGAACATAAAATAACAAAAGGCGCAGGGGCTTTTCTATCCCTGCGCCTTCGCCTTTTTAAGTTACCATAGTTTATACTTCTTGACCGTGGACTCTCCCCACAGGCTCCTCGCAATCTGCGTCTTCTGCTGGCTTGATAGGTTAAGGTTGTTGATGTATTTCATCGTTGGCGGCACCTTAGAATAGCGTTCGCTGGAGCCTACGCTGTTGTAAGTGTTCATAACGCCGGCGTATGTCTTTACGTCAATATTATAGCCGTCGCAGAATTGATGATACTTTTTAATCGCGTCGGTGCCGTTGCTGTTGTATCCTGCCTTCTGCCAGTCAATTAACTCCGCCGCAAGCTCGGCGTCTTCCTTCGTCTTCCCGCCGGCAGTCATTAGAGCTTTCACATACTGGGCCTTAGTTAGCTTGCCGTCCCGATAAGCGTCGTCAGCGTCATCGTAGTCTACGCCGTATTCGTTTTGGAACACCCATTTGTCTACGCGCTTGGTCGCTTCTTCCTTAGTTTTGCCTCCATACTTGACCTCCATGTCAATAGCCTTAGTTCTGGTTATCTGTCCGGAAGCCAGCGCCTCTTTTATGCCGTCATAGCTGATGCCGGTTGCGAGTTTGCAAGTCCAGTCGTTGACCCTCGACTCGGCGTCCTGCTTAGAGAGCCCGCCGTACTTCTGGAGATAGGAGAGCGTCTTCTCTTTTGTGAGCTTCTGCCCATCGGCCTCAGTGCCCTGGTAATACTCCTTGAGCTTGTCACGGATCTGTTTCTGGACGCTCTTCAGGTCGTACCCGTGGTCGGTCATATCCTTGATGGCGGCGTCGATATCCTTCCCGCTCAAAAGCGCGTTGTATACGTCGCCGTATTTGCTGTAGTTTGCGGCCTCCTCGTCGTCCTTGTTCTCGTCTTTATAGATCCACTCGTCGACGATGAAGTAGGCGTCGTCCTCGTCCTTCGCGGTATCGGTCCTTACAAGATAGCTTATCGCCTCGTCCTCGTCTATCTCTCCGTCGAGTAATGACTTCTTGATTTGTTCTTTGACGCCGGACGCGATAGCTTTTTCCGCGTCTTCCTCGCTCTTGCCGTCGTCCATGAGCTGCTTTTTCTGCTCCGCGTAGACCTTCTCATACTTCTCGGAGTCGTCGTTCTGAATGGCCTTCCATATCCTGCCGTACTGCACGGTGTTGGACCGCTCAGCGCCGGCCTCGTAGGAGAAGAGTTCGCCGTTCTCGGCGTCCTCTATCCACTTGCCTATGCCGCCTACCGTGCGTTCCACGTTGGCCCACGGTATGCCGAGCATTGCGCTCAGCTTTGAGGCAAATTTTTTGTAGTCCTTAGCCGAGACCGTATTGTCCGCGTCCGTGATCTTCTGCATGAGATCCACGAAAGACTCCATCGTGCCGCCTATAAGGCTCAGCGCGCTGTCCTCAAGCCCGTAGTATCTCTCTCCGCTAACGATTGAATGGATCACATCGTATATCTCCGATCCAAACGTGAACATGTTGGCCTGAGCTGAGATGTACTCCTCGAGCAGAGCATTGAGCGTCGATTCCGCCGTGACCTCGTCGTCGTCATCGCGCCAGCCATTGACGGCGTACATGAGCGCGTTGGCAAGTGCTCTGAGGCCTACGAACGAGAGGCCGGCTCCTATGAACAGCGCGGTCGCAGTGTTCGCAAAAGCCTTCCTCGCCTGCTGCACGTCTGATTTCGTCACGCCGTTCCTGCCGTACTTGTAGTCCTGCGCGTACTTTTTCAGTCTCGCGTTCGCCTCGTACAGCATGTTGAAGTTCTGGTTCGACTGCGTCTTGAACATCGTCAGGAGCTTGATGCCGCCGCGCGTATCTCTCAGAAGGTCGGAGCGTTCGGTGGTCGTGTAGTTCGGCTGCGTCTTGCGGATAATGTCTGTGTACTTGTCGCTCACGGCCTGTTTGAATTCCGCAGTGCCCCTCTTCAGGTCCGTGTTCTTCGCTACATAGTCCTCGGCCATAGCCCACATGGACGCCGTCGCGAAGACGTCAAAGTCCTGGCACCAGTTGAAAAGTTTTTTTCCGACCTTCGTATCGGCGATTTTGTTCCACGCCCTGTCAAGCCGGTTCCGCGATTCCTTCATGTCGGCAAACTCTCGCATGCCGCCCTCGCCTCTGTACCTCTGCCAAAAGTAGACGTTATCCTGTGCGAGCTGCTGTTTTGCCCGGGTGCTCATTGATATCCTGAGCCCCCTTGCAAAGCCCTTCGCCATTGAGCCCCAGCCTATCTCGCCCGCCGCGGTCGGTATGGACGCGAGCTGCGAGAAGCCCACACGCAGGTTCATGGTCAGCGAGCCGCGCGCCACGTTGGAGTACAGGCCGGAGAGGATATCGTTTCTCTGCCTCATGCCGACTATATTGCCTATGAGGTTCTCGATGTACTTGGATGCAGTGACGCCGAACTTTCTGTCGCCGGCGCCGAACTTGCGCTCCACTGCGTTCTGAACGGACTGTATCTGTCCCGTGCTCCCCGGCATAGTGACGGAAAACAGCTTATTGAAGTTGCGCTGTGCCGTAGCGTAGCCCACATAAGAGGATAGCTGCCTCGAGTGGTTGTTCAGTTCAAAGCCTATGTCCGTGAGAAGTATCGGTTTTTGGCTCGGTACACGGTCCTTTAAGCTGCCCCAGTTTTCGAGATTCAGGTTCTTGCTGATGGAATCGAAGTCGGTATTCAGGAAGCTCGTGTCTCTGTGTATCGTGTAGTAGTGGTCGACGGCAGCCTTTTTGATGCCGTATATCTCCATCGTCTTGTTGTTGATATAGTCTCTGCTCTTTCCGTCGTACCACTCGCCGGCCCTCTTTACGAGGTCCTTCTCGTACTGGGTCATCATGCCCTCGATGCGCTTCTGCATGGCGTCGAGCTGAGTCATGCCCTCGTCTATCCGATCCTGGAGCTGTGCATCCAGGTCCGCTATCTCGGCGCTTATCTGTGCCCGCGTGGCTTCATCAGCCGTAGCGAGCTGCGCCTCGAGGTGGTAGATGTCGTTTCTCAGCCCCACAAGGTCCGCCGCCACGCCTCTCGTGCTTATGCCTCCGCGTGAGTAGGCGTCGCCTATCTGGCCTCTGTAGTATTTTTTAATGTCCGGCACTGAGAATCCGCCGTACATGAAGCCGTACCTGTTGTCCTCGCTCAGAAGGTGCATGTATACGGAGAGCATCATGCCCCTGGTAACCTTCACCGGGTTGCCGTTCTCGTCTCTTAGCCCTATATCCACAAGGTTCTTAATATCTCCGAGCGTCTTGAACTCCTTCGCCTCGGTGAATTCCCGGAACGTATAGTAGAAGTCCCTCTCCACGCCGAGCTTTGTTGCGGTGCCGTCGGAGAACATCCTGCCGACCTTGCTCCACGAAGAGTCCTTTTTGAAGCCTGCGAGGCGCTCAAAGAAGCGGTCCGGCGAGAGCTGCCAGTTGAGGAAGTCGCTCAGGGCCTCGTTCTTCGGCGTCGGTGCGGCGTTCGTCTCGGATATGAGCTCACGCCCCGTCTCGTAGATGTTCTTTTTGAACTCGGAGTTTAAGAGTTTTACCGAGTCTGCCGCGGTCTTCCGGATCGCCTTGAAGACGTCGAGCGTCATCTCGAGCTGTGCCCTGGACATGTTGTTCACCGGCGTGTCGCCTATGGCGCTCATAAGGTTGGTTATCATGTCCTTGACCACCGGGTCGTATGCCGCCGAGTAGTCTCTGTCTTCCTTCAGACTCTCGTACAGGGTGTTGAGCTTTGCGAGCTTCTCGCCCGCGGTCCTGCCGAGGTCGCGCACTGTGCCGTCCTTGTTTATCGTGGTCGTGAGGTCGACGGCCTCCATGAGGTCTACGACCGCCCGCACGAGCTTCGGCGGTATGTGCCTGTTCTCGGTCGGGTTCCTGAGCCTGCCGTTGAGGTCGTCCGCCACTTTGCGGATATCGCGTCTCAGAGCCGTCTTACTTCTGGCCTCGCGGTAGTTGCGGAGACGTTCTCTTCCACGCTCTTCTATCTCGGCAATTCTCTGGTTCTTCTGCTGCCGAAGATTGCTGAGTCTCTGCGCCCCCTTCGCCCGCTCGTTTTCTATTTTGGCCTGCATCCTGTCGGCGTATGTCGGCGCTGTCTGCCGCACATTCTCATCAATGAGCCGGTCTATTATCTCGTTCGCGCAGTATTCTATAGCTTCAGAATAAAATGGCTTAAACGGGTTCGCGCGTTCGGGCTTCATAGTATGCAGCACATCCACGGCCTGCAGTATCTGATCCGTCGGGTTCATAATATCGCTCGGGAATAATCCCTCGCCGAAGGTGGCTGTAAGTTCTCCCCACAGCTCGTCTATCGGCGTGCCGTCCTTTGCGAAGGTTATATACCCCATGTTCCGCTTTCTGAAATTATTGAAATCTGCGATATCGCTGCTGCCGACATATGCTATCTTGTTGTTGCGGAAGTATCTTCTGAGATCCCTGTAAATTTCCGCGTCATAACCGTCCTCGACGCCCTCCGCGCTGTCGATTATTGTCTCAGCTATATCACGCGCCCTATCTTTAACAGCACTCCATGTCAGCTCGTCCTGCTGGTTCCCGCCGCGCAGGATAAATTCGCCCAGATCCTTTATGTCCTCATTGACGTCGCCGACTTTTAGCGTGCTGTCGTAGTGCCGGAGGACCTCTCTCGTCATCCGGTTCACATCGTCCTGCCGGAGAGTTTTCTCCTTTGTGGTCCTCGTCTGTCCTCTCCAGTAGTCGGCCTGCTGCGTCTTCCGCTCCGCGAGCTCCGTCATCTCAGCCAGTTTCTCGCGCAGTGCACTGTTCTGCTCTGCAAGGTCGCTGTAAGTCTGTATCTCGCGGGAGGCGTGGGTAGCAGTAGAATCGCTATTGACATTTCCGGGATTCGTGGTATTATTAGTGTCGGTGGTAGACGTGGGCGAGTTTCCGCCCTGCTCCACCATTTTTATTTGATTAATGTCATATAGGATTTTTTCTCCGTCTGTTGTATTGGCGATGTGTAGTGTCGCCTCCCAGACGGATTTATTTTTGTCCTGAACATAGACCGTCCACTTATCCCACCGGTTTGTACCGTTATTATCCAGCCAGTCGTGCGCATGGTGCGCAGGATTGCTGCCCTGATAGGTCGCCGTATTGATTAGCTCGTCTGCGAGGACAACTGTTTCCTGCTTAATATGGCTTCTTCTGTTTTTTGTGGTCAGATCACGGTTTACCGGTACAGATTGGCCGCTCTTATTCCTGAACCTGCGGCCTGACGCTGCAATGCTTACCTCCACAGGGGCGCCTGTCGGATCATACGCGACAAAGCTGTTTCCGCCAAGTTCCTTGACACGCTCTGCGACCATCTGGACACGTTCATTTTCTGTTAAACCATCCAGCAAGGTAGAGTCCAGATAGACGCCCATTCCATATGTCATGCCACTCTCGCCCACAATCAGTTCCCGGCTGAACTTTGCTTCCTCGGCGTTATTCTGATTTTCGGTACTTCTCGCCCTCTTTGCATCGAGCATCGCCTTCTCCTGGAGGAGTCTTGCAAATTCTAAATACTGGCTCGAATTGAACCGGTCGCTGTAGAAACTGCTCTCCTGGTAGAAACTGTTGCCTGCCGTCATGTCGGTGAACTCTACGAACTTCGCAACAAAGCGCGCGAACACTTCTTTGACGTCCGCGGTGTATCCGCTGCGTATGTCGGATGAGTCTGTTATGCTGTCAACAAATGCCCGGAAGTTATAGTAGAACTGCCGCGTCTCAGCATCTGTGATGAGGTCCGGTCTGTAAGCGGTGTCTGTCAGGAAGGTGTCGCCCGAGTGTGACGTCACCTCGCTGAATACTTCCCGGCCCCATATGGCGTCGAGCGCGTGTCCCATCTCGTGGGCTACTGTGTTCGCGTAACCGGAGTTCGCTATGGAGATCTTATTCTGCGAGTACATGCCCCGCGTGCTGCTCTTGTTCTCGAAGCCTCCGCTCTTGAACTCGAAGGACAGATTGCTCCAGTCTATGTGGGTATCCAGAGCGAGCATCGTCCGGCCTATGTACTGTCTCTTATACTCGGTGCTCTTACCGGAGATATCCTTTACCATCTGCAGGATATCCTCGTCGCTCACCGCCATCTTGTTGATGATGGAGCAGTTCTGTATGCCGGTCCATCTGTTCGACGTCGGCACGCCGGCGTTTATGCGCCTGCTGACTTCGAGCGCCTGTTTGCTGTACCGGCTCCATGCTCTCAGCTTCTTGTTGAACTCAGACTGCGATATGCCCAGAGTCTCGGCCACGTTTCCGTCATGCGCGATGAAGAGGAGCTTCGCCCTCGCCACATTGACTTCGTTCCGGTTAGCGCTCGTCGCTCTCTGGTTCGCCGTCTCGTAGAGCGCCGTGACGTTCTCGCCCTCGTAGCTCTGCGGAGCGTAGAAGCGGCTGTCGCTGTACTCCGTTCTCTGCGTGGTGTCGAGTCTCTGCGCCTTCGGCTTCGCTACCGTGCCCTGCAGCGTTCCTTCAAGATAGGCGTCGAGGATCTCCGAGACTGTGATATCGCCGTCGAGGTACGCAGGTATCTTGTTCAGATATTTCTCCTGGAGCGTGTACTCGTTCTCGATATACATCTCCACCTCGTCGGAGCCCTGAGCCTTGAGCCACTCGTCGCCGTTCCTGTATTCGCCGTCGTACCATTCCTTGATGCCGCTGAGAACGAACGCCCTCTGCACCATGTCGCGAGCCTGCGCCATAGACATAGCGGTATCGACCTCGCGTGAGGCTTTGCCGGTTACGCGCCCGCTATCCTCCGCGCCTCTGCCAGTATCTGATCTCCGGTCGCTTCTTCGTTGTCCCTCAGATATTTGCACAGATCCAGCATCTGATCTTCGTTGTCCATCGCGAGAAATGCCAGTGTTTTCTCCGGCTCTTTTGCTCTCGATGTCTCTAAGTAATCTACTAAGAGTTGTTCTGTCTGAGTTATTGCCATTTTGGGCTCCCTCCAAGCGTATTTGCAGTTTTCTATAATCTTGTGTTGCCTTTGCTCCGCCTACCGCATAAAGCGGCGTTGGTACCGTACCGTCTCCTATACCATAGATAGCAAAGACGGTCGTGCCTTTTTCTGTTTTGTAGAGCCACTTTGTATCCTCGTCAAGATATTGATCCGATGTCTCGATCTCGGCGTCCATTGTCCTGTTGAGTAGGCTCCATTCGCTCTTGTTGAGATTAGGCCTCCAGTACTCCCTGCTTGCTTTTCCTGCGCTCTCCGCCGGCGGTCCTCTGCTCCCCTGTCTGGACTCCTCGGTTACGCCCTTGAGCTCAGTAAGAAAATCCTGTATAGGTCCCTGCAGGTTTTCGACCGGCGCGAAAATGTTCATGTCGCCCAGGCTGTCACAGACGACCTCTTCCCATATCTCATCCGCGGTGAGCGCCGACGTTCCGTCTTCCTCCATATACGCCATAGCGTAAAGGCTCGCTGCGTCATTGACGTAGGCCTTCCCAATCTTCTGCTCTATTCGCTCGCGAACTGTCTTGAGATTTACTTCGCCCTTCACGATCATGTCGTGCCCGGCCTCATGCCGCATGAGCTGATACGAGGTAAACTGCGGATGATCCGCGCGTACTATCACCTTGTTACCGGCGATATATGCGCGCACTTCCGTCCCGTTTACCGTAAGGTTCCCGCCTCCGACAAGCACGAGGTCAAGCCCGCGTTTCTTCGCGAGAGTTTTCGCCTGTCTTGTCGCCTCGGTATCGTCGCCGGTAACGACGTACAGCCTGTCTGCCGTGCTGCCGCCGTCGACGCCGAGAGAAGCTGTTGTTACTGATTCCCGCGCATAAGTGAGGCGAGCCGCTCCACTATCTGCGGGTCTAATTGCGGAGATTCCCCTGCTCTGATCTTGTCCTGTCCGCGTTTCCAGCTCTCGTATTTCTCCGCCGGTATCCGTACCGTCAATCCGTTCGCTGCCTCCGCGTAAATATACTTCTTCTCCGGCATTTGATGCTACCTCCATATTCTGATTATCATTATATTGTGTTTTGGTTTTGGATTCAATAGCCTGTCCCTCTTCTATCATGCTCTCCCGCCGTCCCGCGTCGTAGGCGTTCTGAAGCGCGGTGTCGGACAGGTACCTCGTGTACCCGCGGTTTGCGTCTATATAGCTCTGCGGTATATTCTCCCTGCCGTAGTTATAGGCGATGTTCCATTCCCCCGCGTAGGTCTCCGCGTCCACGGCATTCTCTGTGTTTTCGGCGTAGGTCGTGTACGCCCTTTTGAGGGTCTCGGTGGCCTTGTCGCTGTACTTCTGCTCCTTTGCGTAGTTGTTTATAGTCGTGTCCGCGGCCGCCTGGCTTTCTGCCTCAATCGCCTGCTGGTTCGCCCTGACGAGCCGTCCGACGTCAGCGTCGGATATTTTTTTGCCATGCTGCTGTCTCTCCTGCAGCCTGGCGGCCTGCTTATAGCTGTCGGTATCCTTGCCGCTCTGCAGCCCTTCCTGTATGAGCTCGTCCGTGGCCGGCGCATAGGCTTTGCCTATTTGCTGGTTGGCCTTGTTTTCCGTGCGCGCATTGACAGCGCTGCTTATAGCCGTATGAGTTCCGCCCATCACGGCGCCGGATATGAAACCGCCGAGCCCTGCCATTCCGACCTGTTTCAGATTGTCAAGAAATACTCTCTGCTTCGCCTGTTCATCCGTGAGACCCTCAGCTTTATAGTTTTTAATTGCAGATGCCCTCTCGCTGTAGTCGCCCATGATAAGCGTGTCGGAGATGATGTTTGATATCTCCGTGAACACTTCCTCCGACGCCTCGACGCCTGCCTGCTCGAGCGTTTCTTTGAGGATCGCCTTGAGCGTCTTTGCGTTTTTGGGTTTGAGGAGGTGTTCTATGCTCACATGCTCGAACAATGCCTCGGCGATACCCGACGCGAGTGCGCCGGCAATTATCTGCCCGTTGGTTGCGCCGGTGCCGGCGCGCTCATAAATGTAATCTGCCGCCGCCGAGCCGCCGAATGCCACGCTTGCGAGAGGTCCGAGGGTGGCGATCATTGCCGCCGACTCTGCAATGCTCATACCCGTCTGGTACATGAACGCCAGGACCTTGCTGTCGATCTTCTCCGACGTTGCTTCCCTGACCATCTGACTGTACTGAGTAAGCGTCATGCGGTAGTTGTTCATCGGTACGTAGTTTTCGTAGTCCTCGGGGTCGTTGTGCCCGATCGTGGACGTGAGCGCGAGAGCTGCCTCGAAGCCTTTCGCAGGGGTCGCCAGGATGGATTTCACGTTCGCCCACGCTACATTTTTTTCTATGTCCGCGGCAAAATCTGTTGCGCGCTGCGTGTACTCGGCTTGATCCTCCAACATCTGCCCGTAGCGGTACATGCGCTCAAACTTGTAGTCGCCCCTCGCCTCCAAAAGCGCAGAGGCCTCCTGCACTGACTGGTTTTTGCTCTCGAGCAGCCCTTGCAGCGCGTTGACATATTGGTCGCTCGGCATGCTTCTAAAGTCTAAGCCGTATTTGTTTTTGATATATTCGATGTTCTCAAGCTGCTCGTCGTCATAACTGCTGACCTGAATAGCCGCAAGAACATTACGAATCTTTTTTGCGTCCTCGATTGACTGAACCGCGCCCTCATAGACCGCCGTGCTGCCGGAGTCCGAGGCAAGAGAGGCTCTCTTTTCCTCGTTTTCGAGCGTATAATATTTGTTTCGGAGCTCGTTCCGCTCATTTTTTGCGGCCTTGACCGCCGCCTCGTACTCCTCGGCGCTCGTGACCCCATATGATTTTTGCAGAGACGTCGGGTTTTTGAGCATCTCATTGAGCTCGTCGAGACGCTTGGCATAATCTTCGGAACTCTTTTTCACTTGGTCAGAATCCTGATACGCCGATATCCATTCATACTCGGCTCTGTTCCTGACTCGTTTTTTCGCTTCCTCGAGTTCCTGATAGCTCATGCCGCCATACTTTATCGCCCGCTGAGTGGCTATCAGTTCTTCCTCTGATACAGGCTTTACCCCGCCGGGCAACAGCTTATGTCCGGCACTTGTCTGTGGACTGCTTGTCTGTATGCCTGCCGCGTGCTGTTTGCCTAATATTTCCTTATATTTGTTGTTTAAATACTTTCTTTCAGACTTTAATCTCTTGCGGTCCGATTTATACGCAGGATCTTGTATCATCTCATTTAACCGCGTGAGATGATTTGCGTAGTCGTCGAGAGTTTTCAAATACATTCCCGTTTTGGGATCGTATGTTTTTGTAAGCGCCGCAGCCGTCTCTCGCGCCTTTTGATTTGCGGCCTTGTTGGCTATTAAATTCTGCTTATATTGCTCTCTTGCGGCATTGCTGGATGCTGCACCCTGCGTATTTTTGCCCTGTGCACCTGTCTGAGCGGTCTTTGCATTTGCTTTTGCGGCGGCTATATTTGCCGGCGCACTGGATATGCCCCTTTGCTGCCGGTATTCCCGCCATTTATCCGCTGTTGTGTTTGCCATTAGACCGCCCCCTTAAAATAGATTCATTGATTGAAGTCTTGCCGCCTCCGCGCCGGTTATGAGTTTTCTTTCCTGCATCATCGCTATTTCTTCGAGTATCCTTGATGCTGATGCGTTCTGCCTTTTAAGCCCGTTAATCGTCGCTATTGCCTCGTTCAAAACGTCCTGCCGTACTGCGCTGTCGTCCGTTTCGTATAATACGATGTCGTCTATTGTATCCGGTTCATCGTCTGTCATGTCCGGTTCATCGTCCGTCAACGCGCCGGCCAGGTATGCCGCCCATGCCTCGTCTGCGCTGAGCCCGCCGGCTGCGGCTTTAGAGTTGTTTCCCCATAGTCCGTCATCCGTTACGCCGAGCGCCTGCTGCATTTTTTTAATGTTTTCTTTTGAAACGCCTCCATTGTTGTATCCGCTTCCTCTTCCGCTGCTTCCGCCCGAGCCTCCGCCCGCGTTCGCTTCCTGCAGGGACTTGTAGTAGTTCACGAGGCTGTTCGCGTCCGCCGCGCTCAGTCCCGCCGCGGCCAGCATGTCCGCCGACGGAGTGAGTCCCGCAGCTATCATGTTCATCGCAGTGTCATATGCGTACTGCCTGTTCTCGCTCGCTGCGTCAGACTCCATGTTCGCAATATTGAGCGCGTAGTTCTGAGCGTTTGAGAAGACGTTGAGGTCGAAGCTGCGCTCGGAGTCGAGCCTGCTGGCCGCGAAGTTCAGGTCGTTGTAGTAGTCAGACACGGTGTCTCTGTATCTGCCGTAGTCGGTGTCGTCGAGAGACTGGGTCATGCTGAACTGGTTGTAGAGGTCCTGCGTCTCCTGGTTGTACTGGTCTCTCGCCATGCCGTAGAGCTCCGGCACGACGTCGTTGAGCTTCTGCAGGTACGCCTGGTACGCCTGCTGTCCCGCGTTCTGAGCATAGGTGTTCGCGTAGCCGCCGGTAAGCCCCGCCGCCTGTCCCATCGTGTCCATCATCGCGAGCTGACCCAGGTTGGTGTACTGGTCCTTGTACTGCTGATACAGCATGTCCGCATTGAGATCGTACTTGAACGGGTCTCTGTTGGTGATCTTGTTGTAGAGGTCCATAATCTGGGTGTCCCACCTGCTGACGTAGCCTGCCGGCCTGGAGCTTTGCACTTGCGTCAGATAGTTCTGAGCAGCGTTCACAGACGCGCTCGGCGTATAGGATGCATACTTATTGAGCGCGTTATATGTGTCAGGACTCAGCCCGGATACCTTGCTGTTCGTGATGTACTGGCTTCCGTCCCCGCCGCCTGAATAGGCATACTTTGACCTTACCGCCTCCGCGCCCGCGTGCGCGGCGTTCTTCTCCGCCTGCGTGGTCGCGTTTGCGTAGTCCTGCTTGTACTTCTGTACGAGGTCGTAGTCCTCCTGGCTCAGATACTTGGTGTCATAGATCGATGTAGCCAAAGCTCATTCCCCCTTGCCTTCTTCTTCGCGCTGTGCCTGCGCCCACTGCTTTGTCTCTTCGGCGGTCTGCTCCGCCGCCATTCTCGCTATCGCCGCGGCATAGGCCGCCATAATGGGCTCAAGGACTACGGGAGGCAGTCCGCAGTTGTTGATAACCTCCTCCAGTTTTGCCTTGAACTCCATGATCGCTACTGATATAGGTTTATTCATTTGTGTCTCCTTCCTTACACTGGTGTCCCAACAAGTTGATATGTCCCGGCGGAAAAGTTGAACAGGATACCGCACGTCATGTTTGCATCGCCGATCCACGCCTGGTTTTGCGAATTGCTGTAAATTTTTGAGACATATAGTGGATTTGTATCACCGAGGCAAATAATCGCATTTGCGTTAGTCGCGTCAAGAGATCCTATATAGCACTTTAGGTATCCGCCTTTGTAAAAGTAATAACCATCTGACTGCACGCTCGTGTATGTGTATTGGTCGCCGTAAGCGTACATAGCGCCACCGTAAATAGCTGGCGAGGTTATCGTTGCATTAGCTGCAAGTGAAGTCGCTGTAATCGTACCGCTTGCTGTAACATTGGTGAGCGTTGCTCCATTTGCGGTAAGGTTCCCGGATGTATCGACTTTGAACTGGCTTCCTAAACTCAGCCCGCTTGAGCCGAAGTACATACCGCTGACACCGTACGTCGCTCCTGCCGTGGCGAGTGAGTTCGTGTTGATATTCCAGTTTGCAATAGTGCCGCTCGTCGCTGTCAGTGAGCCTGCGTTGCTTACCTTGAAACTGCTTCCTATCCTCAGCCCGCTCGCGCCGAAGTACATGCCGGTCGTGCCGCTGTAGGTCGCCCCGTCGGTGTATATCGCGTCGGTGCCTATGTTCCAGTTGGCAATCTTGCCGCTCGTGGACTGCATATACCCGGCGTTGGACACGCTGAAGGTCGGGCTTTGTGTCGTCCCCCCTATGGCAATGGAGCCGCCTGTGATGTTCGCGTTCGGGAAGTTGATCGAGCTCGTGTTCATGTATGCGAGCTTGGTGCTCCCGCTCCAGAACGCCATCTCGTCGGCGGTGAAGGTCGAGTACATCTGGCCGGACTGCCGGCTCATGACGCGCTCGTAGTATGTGCTAAGCTCCGACTGTACCGGCTCCTCCACCGGCGTGTATACGTTCCCGGACTTGGTGTAGTAAGTCTTGGCGTTATTGATGACCGTGTCCGTCGTGAGACCGTACACCGAGAAGTTCCCGTATATCGTGCCGACACCGACGCCGTAGACCGGCTGGCTGCTCTCGTTGTAGTAAAGGAGGCCGCTCTTGATGTAGTTTTCCTGCTCGGTCCGGTAGTCCATGTTCTCCGCGTCTATGCCAGCGGAGTAGCTGTAGAGCTGCGTGATGCCCCAAGGCGTGCCCTCTATGTCTACGGTCGCCTCCTCGAAGTACCTGCCGAAGTCGGATACCGCGACGTAATTGCCCCGCATGCTGAGGCTGATGCTCTCGCTGTTGGCTATGGCGTAGTCCGCCGTCTTTATGATCAGGCTCCGGAGCGATGAATACTCCTGCAGTCTCAGTCCCTCTTCCGAAAGGGAGACGGCCTCCGCGTTCTCGCCCGCGTTAATGGCGGCGCTTATCTCGTCCAGCACGGCGAGCGCCGATGTGTCGCAGGCGTTGAGCGCGTCAGTGAGCTGATAGAGGTAGCTCCGGATATCCCTGAGCTGTTCGTCCGCGCTCCCGAGCGATATAGACGGATATCTGATATGGATATTCATCTGACGTCACTCCCCGTCTCGAGATTCTTGGAAATGGAATAGAGCTTTATCTCGCCCGTTCCGTTGATCTTGATGCGGTAGTGGTCGCAGCGGTTCGGGCGTATCGGGAATATCAGCATGTGCGTCCCCTTGCCGTCGTAGTGCCCGCCGTGCACCCACTGCCCGGACGAGTCGTACTCAATGTAGAAGTCGATGTCTGAGCCCTTCGGCAGTATCGCGCGTATGTTTATCCTGGTCACATACTTGTGGTCGGCATACTCGTAGCCCATGAGCCCGCTCACGGCCTCCCAGGATACCGCGCCCTCCGCCGTGCCGGAGGTTTTCAGAACAGTAAATAAATGGTCGTTACTATCCACAAAATAGAGGTCGGTGCCGCTCTCGGCGAACGCCTTGACATGCGTCCCGTCCTCCCTGTGCCAGAGGCCTTTCGCTGTATCAAGCACGAACAGGTGCCAGGCGCCGAGAGAGTCCTGCATGGAGATGTAGTATTTGTCGAGGAGCCTGCCGGCGATGCCGTTCTTATACAGGACG